>JAQTUC010000091.1 GCA_028710385.1 Candidatus Omnitrophota bacterium | reverse complement strand
AACATCTGTCCAGCGGATATTTACCTCTTCCGGCCTTACTTTTTTCTGCCCCATTCTGGCGAAGCCGCCGCCGAAAACAAAATAAATCCAGATGAATGTGCTTATGGCTGCCGATATAGAGCCGACAACAAGATAGAGGAATATCTGGGAAGGCATCTGTGACCACAGCCACTTTCTATAAAATGATTCAATTGTGGCAAAGTGATACAGGCCGACAGAAACAACGATAAAAAGGAGGATGACAGCGACAACGCCTATGGCGATTAACAATACTTTTATCCAATGCAGCTTCAGATATATTTTAAGTTTTTTGCTCATAGAAACACCTTTTTAGATACCATATAGAGATACCATATATTTCCGGCTTTGTCAAAACCAAGTAGAGAGTGTTTTTCAGGGAGCGAAGCGAGATTTTTTGAAAGATAAAGCTGGCATTTGCTGCAAACGTAATGATATTATCACAGAAAATATCTGTTGGCAAGAAAATAGCTGAATTTAATAAAATTATTGATTTAGAATTATAATAATATATAATATTGACTTATGAATAGCGCGATTTTACTGATTTCCTGCCCCGACAAAAAGGGTATTACCGCCCAGGTTTCTACCTTTATCTACAATCATAACGGCAACATTGAACACGCCGACCAGCACATAGACAGCCAGACCAATACTTTTTTTATGCGCATAGAATGGGCCCTTAAGAATTTCACCATAAAACGCGAAAACATTGCGAAAGAATTTTCTCAATTGGCTGAAAAATTTAATATGAAATATTCCTTAAACTTCAGCGCCGATGTGCCGCGGGTAGCAATTTTTGCATCGCGCAGCCTTCACTGCCTGCATGATCTTTTGCTTCGCTACAAGGAAGGGCAATTGTGCTGCGAAATACCGCTTATTATAAGCAACCACAGCGACGCGGGGAAAATAGCAAAAGGTTTCGGCATAAAATTTTTTGAATTTCCCGTCACAAAACAGAATAAACTTAAAGCTGAAGCAAAAACTGCCGAGCTTCTTATAAAAGAAAAAATAGGTTTAATAGTCCTGGCCAGATACGGCCAGATACTCACGAGAAAATTCCTTGATAAATTTCCAAGCCGCATAATAAACATACACCATTCATTCCTTCCGGCATTTGTCGGGGAAGATCCATACGGCCAGGCATATAGGAGGGGTGTAAAAATAATAGGGGCAACCAGCCATTACGTAACCGAGGAGCTTGACGCAGGGCCCATAATTGAGCAGGATACCGTAAGAATAAATCACAGGGACACAATAAGCGATTTAAAGATAAAAGGCCAGGACCTGGAAAAAATTGTCTTAAGCAGGGCTGTGCGCTGGCACTTAGAGAAGAAAATACTGGTCTATAACAATAAGACCGTAGTTTTTGATTAAACCTCAAATAGACACGCTTTTTTTGTTTGCATTAAACTAAGAAATATGTTAAAGTATAGGTCTTTTCGCAAGAGTAAATTTTCCCTATAGATGAGGAGGAAAAATGATTAACCCAAAAAATGCTGCGTGGATTTTAATCTTAAGTATTCTGGTTGGCGGATGTGCGCCCCAAAAACCAAAAGAAAATAAAATTGTCGTATGGCACTGGCTAAACGACCGCAAAGACGCCCTCAATAAACTTGCCGTTGATTACAAAGCAAAAACAGGAACAGAGGTTGAATTTAAGTTGTTCTCGCCTGCGGATATATATTCGCAAAAAGTCATAGCTGCTGCGCGAGCAGGCAATCTTCCTGACGTTTTCGGAATTTTAGGCGAAAAACGCACGCTTGGCTCTTTCGTTAAAGCCGGGCACATTCTTGACCTGACACCTTACATGCAGGAAAATTCAGCTGAGTGGAAACAAAGGTTTTATCCGAAAACCCTGGAAGTTGTTACTTTTAATCCCGGAAATACATTTAACGCAAAAGAAGGCATTTACGGCGCACCCATAGATACAACCGTCATTAATTTCGTATACAATAAGTCGCTCCTAAAAGAAACCGGCATAGACGCTTCAAATCCGCCGAAAACTTTTGATGAGTTTATAGATGCCGCCAAAAAAGTTAAAGCAAAGAAAAACGTAAGCGGTTTTGTCTGCGGCTGGGGAGAAGGCTGGCTGTTAGATTGCCTCGCTACTGAATGGGCGATAAACCTTATGGGCGAGGATAAATTTTTTAAAACGATAAAAGGCGATGTCCCTTATACGGATAAAGACTGGGTGGAAGTTTTTTCATATTTTTCCAAGATGCGCGACTCAGGAATGCTTTCTCCTAATATAACAACAATGATAAACAAAGAGTCAGAAGACTCTTTCTCAAAGAACCAGGCTGCTTTTTCCTTTAACGGCACCTGGGCAGTCAATGTCTACAAACAGCTCAATCCTAATCTGGATTACGGATTCTTTCCGCTTCCTAAAATTTCAAACAACTTTCCCGTTAAGGTATGGGGCGGTGCAGGCTCGTCTTTTATGGTAAACGCACACAGCCCAAACAAAGAAGAAGCAGTAAAATTCCTGAAATGGCTCACAGAAAAAGAACAGCAGGAATTTCTGGTAAAAGAGACTAACAATCTTCCGTCAATAAAAGGCTGCGATGCAGCGCTTTCTCCGATATTAAAAACACTGCTTGAAAGCTTGACAATATTAACCCATCCAAACACATGGCCGTATAATGAAGATTCCAGGGTTATTGAGGTTATGGATAAAGGACTTCAGCAGATTGTAATGGGCTTAAAGACTCCCGAAGAAGTTGCAAAGGATATCCAGGAAGTAAAAAAGCGCGTTTTAGCAAAATAGGTTAATGTAGCTTAAGTTTCTCCGACATGAATAGCAACACTAATACATTTACCGATAAATTCAAAAACTTTTCTTTTGTCCTGCCGGCCTTTTTGATTTTTTCTATCTTCTATATATATCCTTTTATATATACCTTTATTTTAAGTTTCCACCGCGGAGACGCCATATCAGGGCTTGAATACGTTGGCCTCGCCAACTTCAAGGAAGTGCTTTTCTACGACAAAGACTGGTGGCGCTCTATGTATAACGCAGGATTTATAACATTCTGGGCGCTCACTTTCCAGAATATTCTTGCCTTCTGCCTTGCGCTTGGAGTAGACCGCGCAACCAGGACAGGAAAAATTTACCGCGTAGTATTTTTTATACTGCCGGTGCTTTCAGAAATTATCATCGGACTTTTAATGCGCGAGATTCTCATATCCGACCCCGGAATATTAAACCAGTGGCTCAAAAACATAGGGCTTGGTTTTATCGCAAATAACTGGCTGGGCAATAATAAGGTTTTGCTTACAACCGCGCTGGTTCATTGCTGGAAAGGTTTTGGCTGGGCGTTTGTTATTCTGCTTGCGGGTTTGCAAACCATTCCCGAACAGCTTTATGAGGCCGCCAGAATTGACGGCGCAAACTCATGGCAAACCTTCCGGAAAGTAACATTGCCGCTTTTAACGCCTGTTATCGCAATGGTTCTGGTGCTTACAATTTTAGGCACAATGCAGGCATTCGCCATGATACTCGCCTTAACAAGAGGAGCCGGAGGGCTTACTGAAGTTCCGGTTATGAGAATTTACAACCATTTACGCGGAAGCCAGGTAGGGCTTGCCTGCGTAGAAGGTGTTGTCCTTGGAATTATGCTTATAGTTATTTCCTTTACAATGCTTGAAGTTTCCAAAAGAATACGGAGGAAATGGGGTGTATTACCGAGCTAAAAAAGTAGTACTTCTGATTTTATTGCACACATTTTTATTAAGCGTCGCCTTAAGCTGCGTTTATCCTTTGATATGGATGCTTAATGTATCGGTTAAAACAGAAACGCAATTTCGTTCCGATTACGGAATGAAACTCAGCACAAAACCGGATTTCGGCAATTACAAAACAGTTATTTTTGAAGGCAAATTAGGCTCCTATTTTATAAACAGTATTTTTTATACCTTTATTACAGTATTTTTAATCGTAATAATTTCTTCTCTCGCGGCCTACGCTTTTGCAAGGCTTAATTTTCCGGGTAAAAACATAATCTTTTTCATGTTTCTCGCCGCGATGATGATACCTTTACCCGCGGGATTTGTCCCGATTTACATTTTATTAAACAAGTTTTTTATATTTTTTAACACCACTTTTCCATTTCTGCAGAAATGGGCAATCGCTGAACGCGGCGGCTATATTTTTGCAATGACCAACATGGGCCTTTCTTTAAGCATCTACCTTCTTAAAACTTTCTTTGACCAGTTACCGCGGGATTTGGAAGACGCCGCGCGTATTGACGGATGCAACCGCCTCCAGATATGGTGGAACGTAGGCCTTCCGCTGGTTGCGCCTGCGCTTGCAGTTGTTATAATTTTTAATGCAATGACGGTATGGAACGAATTTGTTCTTGCATCTTTGATGTTTACCGAAGATAAACTCATGCCTCTTCAGGTAGGCTTAATGGAAATATACAACAGAAACATCATACAGCATACCTTAATAATGGCAGCGCTCGCGCTCGCAGCTTTGCCCATTATTCTTCTTTATCTGAAAATGCAAAAACAAATCATTAAAGGCTTAACAGCCGGAGCAGTGGTTGGATGACGCTGAAATTAAAAAAATCAGGGGTTAGTTTTTTACTGCTGGCGTTGGGGGCTTTGTACTTTTCGTGTTTCGCCCAGGAGAAAATTTCCAGCGAATACGTAAACGATGCCTGGGCAATGAAAGGGGCTGGTAAGCTTGCTGAAACGCACAAAATATGCGATGAAGCAATAGCGAAATTTTCTCCTGAAGCTGACAGGCTCGCTTCAACGCTTAGCGCGTTTCCTCCGCAGCAGGAAGAAACCGCCTACAAAATTATGGATGACGTAGCCATATGTTACTTTATAAAAGGCGAAACTTTCCGCGATGAAGGAAATTTTGAAGAAGCCTTAAAAACATTTGAAGCGGTTATCAAGAAATACCCTTACGCGCAGGCCTTTGACCCTTCGCGCGGCACTTTCTGGTCAATAAAAGAGACCTCGCAAACAGTAGTAAATGAGATCAAAGGGCAGGAAGTGGAAGAAACCTGGGAAATCGGAAAAGATATACTTATTGATTTATACGATAAAGGCAAGTTTCCCGTTGATTATTCAAAATACGGCAAATTTTCCGGGCCTGGGACAAAAGATTATAAATACGAAATAAAAGACCCCATAGGATTGTCCAAAGCAGTAGGTGAAGGAATTTTCCCAAATACGACTTCAATTAAGTTTGACCCTGAATTTATAAAAATAAAAAAAGACCTGGCAAACGTCGATCACTGGAAAGTACTAAACGGTAGGGATTTTAAAACTGCTTTTTACAAATGGAACATCGCCCCTGAGCCGCAAGGAGTGCGTCAATTCTATATAGCGGACATACTTGAAAGGAGCGGTTTAATTGAACAGGCAATTAAATCCTATTATGCGGTGCTTGTGCATTTTCCCAAAGAATACGGCTGGACCTACTGGCACACGCCATGGTATATAGGAAAAGCTTCTTTATACCGCATAAAATATCTTCTGCGTACGCATCCTGAACTAGGCCTTAAACTGGAAGGCGCTTCCATAGAAATAGAAAACGGTTTTGATAACGACATAAGAAATGACGTCTTTATTGTAAACCCCGGCAAGCTAGTTAAGGTCAATCTTTGGGATAAAATGACCTGCCCAAAAACCGATATTTGCTCTATAAAACCAAGAAAATCGGGCAAAATCGTAGAAACCCGGGGAGGAGATAAGGCAAAAGTAGTAAAATATGAAGATGGCGACTGGCAAATATTAGTTGACAATAAACCCTTTATCATGAAAGGCGTTACCTACGGCCCTACAAAGGTCGGCGAGTCTCCTGATAAAGGCACCCAGCAGAATTGGACCCTTCAGGATATCAACAAAAACAACATAATTGACGCGCCTTTTGAAGCCTGGGTTGATTTAAATGACAATTTTATCCAGGATGCCAACGAGCCTAACGTAGGCGATTT
>JAQTUC010000090.1 GCA_028710385.1 Candidatus Omnitrophota bacterium | reverse complement strand
TACAGGCTTCAGGTGCTGGATGCGCTTTATGAACTTTATCGGGTTGCGCCAAAAGATATCTATCTGAGCAGTTTCGTATATGAGAATGACAAGCAGATTGCTTTGCGCGGCCAAACACCGGAGTTAAATTATGTGCTTGAGCTTGTTTCAGCGCTTGAGAAGTCAAAGGTATTTGGTAATTTTACATCCAAATTAAGGTATGCAACAAAAAAGAAAACTCAGACAGGAGAAATTATAGATTTTGAAATAGTCTGCCTTAAGAAAAAATAATATGCAGAACATACTCAAAAAAAGAGAAAAGATAATATTAGGCATAACAATGGGGATAATACTTTTCAGCATAATTTTTAACTTCATAATAGCGCCTGTTTTAGCCAGATACGATGCCGTATCAAGGGAAATAAGTTTAAACAGGGTACGGCTTAAAAAATATCTGACGCTTTTAACCCAGAAAAATGAAATACAGGGCAAATACGAAAAGTTCCTGCAAGCCCCAACACTTACTTCAGATGCAAAAGACGCTTTGGTGGTTGTGATGAGCAGCCTTGAGAATATTGCCAAAGCCGACGGAGTAAAAATCGTTGACGTAAGGCCGCAGTCGCAGGCAAAAGAAGGAGTAGTTATTATAGAACTGCGCACGCAAGGCGAAATGGACGCATATACCAAATTTATCTATGACGTTGAAACTTCTCTGCTTTTGCTTAAGATAAACCGCCTGCAATTTACGGCAAAACCAAACACCACAGGGCTTGAGGCGATGTTTACTATAACTGAGCCGGTTGTTTCAAAATAAATACATATGGGAACAAACCAGATTTATCTTATAAAAGATCTTGCGAGGATAACCGGGTATTCCATACATACCCTTAAATATTACCTTAAGATAGGCCTTATTAAGGAAATAAGCAGAAGCCCTGAAACGCGTTTCAGGTATTTTGACGATTCAACAGCCGGCGTGCTTAAGGAAATAAGAAACCTGCGCAGAGCAGGTAAATCCTTAAAGGAAATAAAAAATGAGTTACTTTAAAGTGCTTGAACTGGACAAAGAGCCGTTTTCAACAAGCCCGGATCCGGAATTTTTGTACCACTCAACGAGCCATGAAACTGCGCTTAAGCGCCTTGAGATTGCCGTTCGGCTTCGCCGCGGCCTATGCCTGGTTTTGGGTGATGTCGGTACCGGCAAAACCACTCTTTCACGCGCGCTTTTGCAGGCTTTTGAGACAGAACACGATTATGTTTTCCATATGATTTTAGACCCGAATTTTAAATCCGAATTCCAGTTTCTCTATACGCTGGTAAAAATGTTCGGCATAAACCCTGATTTTAAATCAACGCTTGATTTTAAAGAAGCGCTTGAAAAATATCTTTATCAAAAGGGCGTTGAAGAAAACAAAACCATAATACTTCTTATTGATGAAGCGCAAAAAATATCTCCCGAGAGCCTTGAACTTTTAAGGACGCTGCTTAATTACGAAACCAACGAATATAAATTGCTGCAGCTTGTGATTATGGCGCAGGCCGAGCTTCTTCCGCGTATAAAAAAAATAAACAATTTTATGGACAGAATCGCATTAAAATATACCATTAACCCGCTTGATGAATTTGAAACAAAACAGATGATAAATTTCAGGTTAAGGCAGGCCGGTTACCGAAGAGACATTCCATTGTTTGACGAGGAGGCAATAAAACTTATTTACGAATATACGCAGGGCTACCCCCGTAAAATATCCATGGTCTGTCATGACGCTCTTGAAGCTCTGGTTATGTATGAAAAAGAAAAAATTGACGCTGACATAATAAAAAAACTAATAATTTTAAGGCAGGAATATGAAAGATAGCATTTTACCGGAAGAAAAACTGTTAAGGCTTATAAGGATGAACAAAAAGAGCAACAACGCAGCCGTCTTTGCCTCCCCCAAAAACCTCAAAAACAGCGCGGGCAGATTTTCATTTAATTTTTCCGGTATAGGCCTGAATAAAACTATAAAATTTATATTTTTTGTTTCGTTTTTATATTTAACCATCTCAATAATTCATCCGGTTCTTGCCCCCAAAAAAATAAAATTGCCGCAGGTAGAAACAAAGACAAAGCTTCCGGCAAGAAAAGAAATGCAGGCTGACAAAACGCAGATAAAGCCATACGATTTTTATTCAACAGGGATAAAAGGCCGTAACATATTCCAGGGCATAAGCGCTGATTTGGAAAAACCAATAGGCGCGGCGAGCGCTGATTTAATAAAGGATATAAATCTTGTCGGAATAGTTTCGGGCGATGAGCCCCAGGCAGTTATTGAGGATAAAAAAGCCCAGAAAACTTATTATTTAAGAAAAGGGCAATTTATGGGGGAAATGCAGCTTGCCGAAATACTGGAAGGAAAAATAATTTTAAATTATGAAGGGCAAATGTATGAACTTTATTTGTAATGAGCGCATCGTTTTTCCGAGTGCTTCATGCTTGAAAATAGAAAGTTGTTTTAGATACTTCGGACGCTCTCGTTCGTCGCGTCCTCAGTATCAATTCGCACTGTGATTTTTTCCGCGCGCTTCGCGTTTGAAAAAATCACGTGCCCACCCCGTTAGAAACAGAATTTCTAACGGGGCTCATTGAGGAGGTAAATATGAGTAAAAAAATATTAGCACTTATTATTTCGGCAGTATTTTCTTTTAATCTGGCTTTCGCCGAGGCAGGCCCGGGTCTTATGCCGGAAGATTCAGGCGAACAGGCACAGTCAACGGATACACAGCCAGCTGAACAGATTAAAGAAACCCAGCCTGTTGCAGCCAAAGCAGCGGTTAGGCCTGTTTCAACAGCTGTCCCCCAGGAGCTTCCGGGGAAAATCTCTCTTGATATAAAAGGCATGGATATAGTTGATGTTTTAAAAATGCTTGCTTCAAGGAGCAATCTAAATATCGTTGTCGGGAAAAACGTGACCGGCAGGGTAACTTTGTTTTTGAAAAACATAGACACCTGGGATGCGTTTGAAATAGTTGTTTTAAGCAACGATCTCGCTTACGAAAAAAAAGGAAATATAATAAACGTAATGACGCAGCGCGATTATGAAGTTTCCTACGGAGAGCGTTTCCAGGACAAAAAAGAAGCCAAGACAATCAAATTAAAATACGCAAAAGCAAATGATTTATCAAAAGCGCTCGGGCAAATGAAAACAAACATAGGAAAGATCGTAGTTGATGAAGGCTCAAACACAATTTCTCTGATTGACAGTGCGCAGAGGATAGAAGAGATGGAAAAATTTATAAATGAAACCGACCTGCCTCTTGAAACAAAGGTATTTAGCTTAAATTACGCGCAGGCGGATAAACTAAACGCTAAAATCCAGGAAATAATCACAAAGGGGGTGGGCTCTGTGCGTTTTGACGAGCGCACCAATAGAATACTTGTTACGGATTATCCAAAAAAGATAGAAGACATTTCCAATATTGTAAGCGCGTTTGATGAAAAATCTGCGCAGGTTCTTATTGACGCCCAGGTAATAGAGGTAAAGCCCTCGGATAAGCTTGAAATGGGTATTGACTGGAATTACTGGATAAAAAAACATTTTCAGGCAAGCGCTGCGCTTCCGATAAATCCAACCGGTGCGCTTATATTAAGCACGGCAACCGGTACGCCTAGCGCACCCGGAGATTATTCGGCAATTCTGGATTTACTGCGCACAGTGGGCGATACAAAAATACTTTCAAGCCCGCGGATTATGGTTTTAAATAATCAGGAAGCCAAAATTCTTGTAGGAACAAAAGACGCATATATTACATCAGCCGTAACGCAGACAGAAGGCAACGCTGTCACCGCTGAAACCGTTAATTTTGTTGAAACCGGAATTAAACTTTTTGTAACTCCGTTAATCAACGAAAAGGGTTTTGTGACTATGAAGATAAAACCCGAGGTAAGCTCTGCGGAAACAAGGACCCTTATATCACAAGATAAAAAGACAGAAGTGCCGATTGTAACAACCTCAGAAGCAGAAACAACAGTTATGGTAAAAGACGGAGTTACAATAGTCATAGGAGGGCTTCGGCAGGACCAGCACAATAAAACAGTAAAGAAGGTGCCTATACTTGGCGATTTGCCCGGCTTACGTTATTTCTTCAGCAGCACAAGCGATGAAATTACAAAAACTGATTTGGTTATTCTGCTTACCCCGCATATTATATCCGGAGAAGAAGCTTATACGGATTTTACAGAAATTAAACCGGAAAACGGAGCAATCGTGGACATGGTCAATGGTGAGATTGTGAAAGACAGGATAGTGTATCCAAAAACCAATCTGTCCGGAGAAATCCGCCCGGATGATTACTGTAATTTGGTAAACGGACGCATAAACGATATAGCAAAATACACAAAACCTCGTTCGGAAAAAGGAGAGGTTGAGGTGGCGTTTACTCTTTCGCCACAAGGCACCCTGGCTGAGGAGCCCCGTATCATAAAGAGCAATAATTTTAAGCTAAATGCCTATGCGTTAAAAACCATAGATCAGGCGCTTCCTTTCCCGCCCTTCCCTAAAAGCTTAAACGAGGAAAGGAAAAAATTCAATATCACCCTTATTTATTGACGCTAATGGTTTAACATTTACGGCATAGATACCGCTATCGTCGGCAAGAAATATTTTCTTGCAATTTAGTTTACGATTGTTATAATATACCGGTCTTAAGCTTTCTTAATATTATAAGGACCGCCTGACAAAACAATTCGTTTATGCCACAATTAAGAAAAGATCCCATTCTTGGAAGATGGGTTATAATTTCAACAGAGCGGGCGCGCAGGCCTAAGGATTTTCCTCATGTTGACTCTGCGCCTGCTGAAAAGGAATGCCCTTTCTGCAAAGGCAAGGAGCAGCAGACCCCTCCCGAAATATTTTCCATAAAAGATAACCAGGGAAATTGGCGCGTCCGGGTCGTTCCCAGCAAGAAACCGTTTTTGAACCCCAACGTAGAACTCTGGAAAAAGGGCAAAGGCCCTTATGATTTGATAAATGCAGCAGGCAGTCATGAGGTTGTAATAGAGACCCCTGAGCATATACATAATATCGCTGATTTGGGAGAGGATTACGTCAGAGATATTTTAACCACCTATTGCCTGCGATTTAGAGAGCTTGGAAAAGACAGCCGCATAAAATATGTTTTGGCATTTAAAAATTACGGTTGGGATGCAGGCGGAGGAAGGATAAAACACGCGCGCAGCCAGCTTATCGCAACCCCGGTAAATTTAAAAAGAGTAAAAGAGGAACTGGAAGGTTCAAAGTCTTATTACAGTTATCATGAGCGCTGCGTCTTCTGCGATATAATCCGCCAGGAGCTAAGCGAAGGCGAGCGTATTGTTTTGGATGAAGACGGTTTTGTCGCTATGGTTCCTTTTGCTCCGCGTTTCCCGTTTGAAGTATGGATACTTCCCAAAGATCATTCTCCGGATTTTTATAATGTTTGCGACAAAAATATCGGAGGGCTTGCAAGGGTATTCAAGAAAGTTCTCCTTAAGCTAAAAGTTTTATTAAATGACCCGCCGTATAATTACGTTGTTCATACGGCGCCTTTCAGAAGGCCTTACCCTGGTTACTGGTCAACTATTGAAGAAGATTATCATTGGCACATAGAAATCACTCCCCGCCTGACAAGGGTTGCGGGGTTTGAATGGGGAAGCGGATTTTATATCTGCCCCACACTTCCCGAAGAAGCAGCGAAGTTCTTGGCCGAAACTAAAGTGTAAATAGTTTACAGTTGACAGTGTACAGTTTACAGGTAAAAATTCATTGCTGATCATCCACTGTAAACAGTAAATTTGAGTGGAGCGAAAAATGCCTGATTTAAGAAAAGATCCTATTGTTAACCGCTGGGTTGTCGTAAATGTGGAAGAGCCGGTTATGCCCAAAGACTACGGCTTAACACCTTTCAGCTGGAAAGGGGAAAAGGATTGCGTTTTCTGTTACGGCAACGAGCACTTAACGCCTCCGGAGATTGAGGCTTTATCTGAGAGCTGGCGCGCCCCAAATACTCCCGGATGGAAAGTAAGGGTAGTTCCTAATAAATTCCCTGCTTTAAAAATAGAAGGAGATTTGGACAAACGCGCAAA
>JAQTUC010000089.1 GCA_028710385.1 Candidatus Omnitrophota bacterium | reverse complement strand
CCCCCTCCGCCAAAAAACTGGGCAATGCGGTTGACATCAACTGTCGGACGGGAACGGAAATTAACCCTTATTTTATTATGCCCTACTTTTTTGAAAAGTATCAGGACTTCAACGTTTTTAAGAAGGCGCATCACGGAAAATATCACTTCGGTTAAATCGTAGTCCTTATCCTCCCACTTGTTTATGGTAGCCCAGCAGATTTTTTTAAGCGGGTCAAATTTAAGGCTTGAAATAATTTTTCCGATAAGTTTTAAATCTTTATCTTCGCAAAGGCTGTGCACATTTTCATAAATAAGGCGCGGCGAAACACCGTAATGCATAAGGTTTGAAACTATTCTGTGTGTTTCTTTCGTTGTATTGGTATAAGTAAAATTTCCGGTATCGGTAAAGATTCCCGTATAAAGGCACAATGCAATATGCTCATCCATTATCTTCATCTTTTCGCAAAGATTATACAGTATCTGGCAGGCAGAGCTTGCTTTTGGGTCCACCAGGTTCATATCGCCGAAGTATGTGTTACTTATATGATGATCTATATTTATAATACATTTAACGCGGCTAAGATAATCCTTAACTTTGCCGGTGCGCGAAGAATCCGAGCAGTCAAGCACCATGGCAACATCAAATCTGTCATCTTTTAAATTGTTTTTTATGACCGCTGAATGCGGCAGGAATTTATATATGGGCGGCGTGTGGTCGTTGTTATACACGACTACTCTTTTTTTAAGTTTTCTTAAAAGCGCATAGGTTGCAAGCTCAGAGCCCAAAGCATCCCCCTCAAGGCTTACGTGGGCGGTAATAAGGAAACTTTTGCTGCTTTTAATCTTATCTATTATTTCTTTCAGGGGATTTCTCATTTTGCTTCTTTTTCTTTGTCCTGCCGCCTTATTTCTTCAATTTTCGTATACATATCCACGCTGTATTTTATGGAAGTATCCTGTATAAATTTAAGCTCGGGAAGTATCTTTATCTTTATTCTTTTGCCTAAATGCATTCTTATAAAGGCATTCATCGCCTTAAATATCTCCGTAACTCTGTCGTATTTTGTTTCATCCAGAAGGCTAAAATAAATCTTACATTCCCTAAGGTCTGAAGTAGTGTCAACTCTGGTTATGGACAAAACGCCTATGGAAGGGTCGTCTATTTCCTTCTGGATTATATCCATAAGCTGCTTCTGTATCTCGCTGTTGATTTTTTCCATTCGTAAAGACATAGTTTTGTTTAAATTAGTGGTTTTTTGGTTTTAAGTAAAATGTGATTATAGCTTAAAGCGCAATAATTATCAATGTTTACTTTGATAGTTTTCAAATATAATACAGGCCTCTGATGTTTCCTGTTCAAGCGTTTTAAAACCCTTATCTATCTTGGCGTATAGAAGTTTTTCAAAAATCTTGCCGTAAAGCGTCGGCGGCTTAAAGCCGAGCTTTCTTAAATCTTCCCCCTTAAGGCGAAGGCGTATATTGATAAGTTTATCCAGAAATTTTTCTATATTTTTTCTTATATTTTTTTGGCGGTAATACGCGTAAAAAAAGATTATGCTCTCAAAACTTAAGGGATTAAGTGTTTTATAAATTACGTGAGGCAAAACCCTGTTGTTTAACTCTTTTAGTTTATCCATATTGTCATACAGAGAAAGCACCCTTATTTTCTCTCCCTTGCGAAAACCAAACACGTCCAGGAATTTAGCCGTGTCGCTGCGTTTTATCCTATATAAAATAGCCATAAGGTATACCAGCCATTCTTCAAGCAGCCTATGGCTTTTGAAATTGTTTTTATAAAACTCTATTGCGCGCTCAATTTCAACAAAAATGCGAAAATCGTTTTTAGCAAATTTTACATTAATGCCCATAAGCTGCAGCATTTTAAGCTCATTCAGCCTTTTAACATATTTGCCGGGAGTTTTTTCCTTAAGCAGAAGGATAAGCTCCTCTCTTAGCCTGTGCGGATTAACCAGGCCTAAGGCATTTTTGGCTATGGCTTCTTTTGCAAGCACAAGCGTATGTTTCTCCAGCTTAAATGAAAACCTCTGCTCAAAGCGTATTGCTCTTAGTATCCTTGTCGGGTCATCCAGGAAACTTTTGTCATGAAGGATACGGATAAACCCGTTTTTTAAATCACTCTCTCCGTTGTAGTAATCAATTAATTTACCGTAATCAGATTTGTTTAAGCTTATTGCCATTGCGTTTAGGGTAAAGTCCCTGCGCAATAAATCTTCCTTAAGAGTTGCCGGTTTAACTTTGGGCAAAACACCGAAAGAAGGATAAGTTTCGCTGCGCGCAGTGACAAAATCTATGTGATGATTGTCAAAAAAAACAGTAGCGGTGCCGAAAGTATGATGCTTTTTGAATTCTTTTTTGTGCGTGTCGGCGAATTTATGGGCAAAATCTATCGCACTTGCCTCAACGACTATATCCAAATCAAATATTTTCTCACCGAGCATAAGATCTCTTACAACGCCTCCGACAAGATATATTCTCACGTTCATCTTCAAGGCTTGAGCGCTTAAGCTTTTAAGTATGGGCTTAAAATACGAATTGATGTTTTTCAGTTTATTTACCATAATTAATGCGCCCTCGGGTGAAATTTTGTGTGTATTTCCCGAAGCCTGGTCTGGTTTATGTGAGTATATATCTGCGTTGTAGTAATGCTTGAATGCCCAAGCATTTCCTGAACACTCCTTAAATCCGCCCCTCTTTCAAGCAGGTGCGTTGCAAAAGAATGCCGCAGTGTGTGCGGGCTTGTGTGTTTTCTTATACCGGCGAGCTGCACATTTTTTTTAATCATTTTCCAGATGCTCTGGCGGGAAAGATGCCTTGCACCCTGGGCAAGAAAAAGGTATTGCGAAGCTTTTGCGCCTGCCAAACGCGGCCTTGCTTCATCAATATATTTTTGGATAAAACCCTGAGCGATTTTACCGAGAGGGACAATCCTTTCCTTGGAGCCCTTTCCTTTGCATTTCAAAAACCCAAGCTCAAGGTTAAGGTCGGACATTTTCAAAAATGACGCCTCGGAAACACGAAGCCCTGTTGCATACATAAGCTCTAAGATAGCCCTGTCACGGATACCCTGATGATTTTTCAAATTCGGCTCTTTAAGTATTCTATTCACCTCTTCAAAATTAAGGAACGAAGGGATTTTTTTGTCAACGCGCGGAGTTTCAATAAAATCAGCCGGGCTGGTTGTTGTAAGCTTTTCCCTTACCAGAAACTTATGAAAACTTTTTATCGTAGAAAGCGCCCTTGAAATGCTGCTTACGGATATTTTGCTGCGCATAGCAAACAGAAACTCCGAGATATCTTTGTGGGTTATTTTTGACGGCTCTTTTATGCCTTTTTCAGCGAGGTAACCGAGGTATTTTTTAAGGTCTTCGTTATAGGAAATAATAGAATTGCGCGAAAGGCCCTTCTCTACCTTGAGATAATCAATAAATGCCTCCTGGTATAACTGCATTTTATTTCAAAAAAGGATTGGAAACAATTTCTTCCGCAATTGTGCTTGATTCTCCGTGGCCCGGATAAATTATTATGTCTTTAGGCAAAACAAGTAATTTGCTTTTTATAGATTTAATAAGCGCTTCGTAGGAACCGAGCGGAACATCGGTTCTTCCTATTGAGCCGAAAAACAGAGTATCGCCGCTAAACAGCCATTTGCCTATCTTAATGCACACAGAGCCCGGCGTATGCCCGGGAGTATGGAAAATTTCTATTTTTGAATCATCAAAAACAATGGGCTTATTTTCTTCAAGCAAAGAAACCGGCTCCCTTTCTATCTTTACTGCTTCATTAAAAAAAGTTGAGCCGTTTAAATCTGAATTTTTCATAAGCTTAACATCGTCCTTATGGACATAGAAAGGAAAGGGCAGCTCAGAGAGAGCGCTTATATGGTCAAAATGGCCGTGGGTAAGAGCTATAAATTCAATATTAAGTTTCTCTTTATTTATGAAATCAACCATTTCCCATGAGGGCGAAGGCGCGTCAACTATAAAGCCGTTCTTTTTCTGGCTATCATAAACAATGTAAGAATTGGTGTAGAGTTCTCCCAGCGCGAAAATTTTTAAAGACAGGTTATTCATTGGTATGAAAGACTAGCGTTAAATGAGGCGCGCAAAAGAATTAATCCATCAACTTCTGCGCTTCGCTATATTTAAATTCTGCTTCAAAGGCGCGGCGGAAATGTTCTACTTTCTGCAGCGTCAGGTTGCGCCTTGCCTGGCTCATATTAGGTTCCTTTTCAATGGTTTTTCTGATTTCCACTAAATCGGTATACAATGGATAAATTTTTTCTTTTCCTTCCTGGTTAAAGAAAGAAATCAGCTGTTCAAGATTCATCACAGCCCCGTTTATGGCGCGTTTTTCTCTTTTGTTGCTGTAACCTGTATTAAGCCTTTCAACGCTCAAAGATTCAGTTAAATCATCAAGCCAGCCTTTTACAAAAAGAAAATAATCCACATAAGCATCGCGGCTGGGTTTATTCGGATAGTCTTTGAAATTAATATAAACAGGCTCTTCTTTCTGCGGTTTCTTTTTGCGGATAAACTTCTTGCGCAAAGAATAGCAGCCGCTGGTTGAAAAGATAATTCCTACAAGCAAAAAAATTATGATTTTTCTCATTGTTGCTCCCGCCTTATTTAGAGTAAAATTATACCATTTTGGCTTAAAAAAGCCATAGTTTTGCTAGTATTTAACCCTAACAAGGCAGAGTCCATGAGCGGGCGCAGGTTTATTACTGTAAGGCTTTTTTTTGTTTAATATCAAAAGCGCCTCTTTAACACTTATGTCTTTGCGGCCTACTTTAACCAAAAATGCAGTTATGTTTCTTGCCATATTACGAAGAAAACCGCTTGCTTCAAGATCTATATTAACAAAACTTCCTGTCTTTTTTATGGAAATATCCATAAGATGCCTTATGCAGGTTTCGTAAGCGCTGGCTTCTTTTGCAAATATAGAAAAATCTTTGATGCCTTTTATTTTTTTTGAAATACGAAGCATTTTAGGAATATCCAAAGGTTTTGCAATGTGCCAGGAAAAATTAGATTGGAAAACTGTCGGCTCAGGTTTGTTAAGTATGATGTAACGGTATATTTTTGATTTGGCTTTAAAGCGGGCGTGGAAATCGTCTTTGACGATCTTTACTTTTTTAACTCTTATATCGGGCGGTAAGAAAGTATTAAGAGCTTTCTTAATGTTTCTAAGCGGAATTACCGTGCTTACCTTAAAATTTACAACCTGACCTTTAGCGTGCACTCCTCTGTCAGTTCTTGAGGCATAGGCAATTCTTATTTTTTGCTTAAAAAGCTTCTTTATCGCCTTTTCCAGGACTTCCTGCACAGTTATCTCACGTTTGCCAGTCTTATCCTGAAGCTGGAAACCGTAGTAATTTGTGCCGAGATATTCAACTTTTAAACAAATATTTTTATGCATAGTAGCGTTTATTATAACAAATATAGAGTGAAATTACAGGCAAAATATCTTTACAATTTTCCAAGAACGTGTTATAAATTACCAGACGAGAGGGTTTTTGATAAATAATTAGCTCGAAACAAAACTAGACAGTGAGCATACCTCAAGACAAACATACCCGGGAATGTCCTTATTGCCACAAGAATGCGCAATTTAATTTTCTTTGGAACCAGGAGCCTATAAAGATTTTTAATGCAAAAAGCGACCCTTGCGATGAAAAATCCGCTTGGCAAAGAAACGATGTATCTGTCTATGTGTGCTGCGTCTGTGGTGGAACATTATTCACGAGAGCATATGGGAATAAATTGCAGGAACAAAAACTCGATATCTACCCAGTTAATCTACCTTCTATTCCTAAAGAAATACCGGATAAAATTAAATCTATTTGTCATGAAGCCCATACGTGTTTTAATGTCGGGGCCTGGAATGCTACCACTACAATGTGCAGACGAGCGGTACAGGAATGCATTATTGATAAGGGCGGTCAAGGAAATACTTTATACAATCAGATTGATGACTTAGCCGGAAAAAGAATTATAACAGATGACATCAAAGACTGGGCACATGAAATCAGAATTTTAGGTAGAGACGGCGCACACGCTGATATCCCTACCGATGTTGGTGAACAGGAAGCTAAGTTCTGCATAGAATTTACAGATGAATT
>JAQTUC010000088.1 GCA_028710385.1 Candidatus Omnitrophota bacterium | reverse complement strand
TAGAATCCCACACAGGAGCATCGCTCCAGTTATTAATGTTATCCAGCATTGTTTTTACACCCGACTCGAAAGAAACCTGCGGCATCCACTTTAACAATTTTTTTATTTTCGCAGTATCTGCGAAGGTACACTCAGGCTCTCCCGGACGTTTTGGTATATAAATTATTTCTCCGCCTAAAAGTTCAACCAGTTTATTTACGCTGTAGGTATTTCCGGAGCCTACGTTCATAATTTCATTTTTCAAATCGCTCTTTGCGGCAAGATAGAAAGCATTTGCCACGTCGGTGACAAATGTAAAATCCCTTGTTTGCTTTCCGTCTCCCACCACTGTAAAAGGCTTATTATTTAATTTTTGTGCGAGAAACACCCCAAAAACAGCGCCATAAGTGCCTGATGTTCTTGACCGTGGGCCGTAAACATTAAAAAGCCTTAAAGAAACAACCGGCAGTTTATAAACCTGGCCCCAATGTAAAACAATCTGCTCTCCCAGATATTTGGTTAAGGCATAAGGATATTGCGGCCTGATTTCTGCGCTTTCTGGTGTTGGGAAACTGTCAGGTATGCCGTAACAGGAAGAAGAAGCAGCATAGATTATTTTTTTAACACCTGACAATCTTGAAGCCTCGCACACAGAAGCTGTTCCTGTCACGTTTGACTTATAATAATTAAGCGGATTTACTATTGAGGGGACTATGTCTGCCAGCGCTGCCAAGTGAAATACAATATCTATATTTTTAAAATAATCCTTTATAGCGTTAAAATCAGATATATCAGTTTCTATTATTGTAAGATTTTTATTATCTTTGTGGTGAGCAAGGTTTTTCCTGCGGCCGTTTGAAAAGTTATCCAGGACTGTAACGTTGTAGCCCTCGCTAATCAGCCTATCAACCATGTGGCTTCCAATAAACCCGGCTCCGCCCGTAACTATGGCTTTTTTGTTGCTTGACATCACGATTGCCCCGCGTCTTCTATCATTTTCAGAATCTCACTGCCCAAAATTCTATGCTGACGCCCGATTTTTGCCGTACGGAATTTACTTTTTTTAATAAGCCGAAGTATGGTTGACCGGCTTAGTTTTAATATTTTTTCCGCTTCCTTAAGAGTATAAATTTCGTTGGATATAACTTTCATATAAGGTTTTCGGCAAATAGTTACTGCCTGAATTTTAAATTCCCGGGGGCCTTTTTGTCCGATATTATTACAGAGAAAGGCAACTGCCGCCTTAATTACTACGATGGGGATATATATAATGTTTCAACCAAACTAAAGAATTATAGCAAGGTATCAGCATATGTCAAGACGCTTTCCTGCGTATCAAAACCGGCTATTTATGGTTAAAAACCCTAATGTTTTCAATGATATAATCCACTTCCCGGTTTTTTAAAAATGGGCTGATGGGAATAGAAAGGACGGTTTTTGAGGCCTCCTCAGCGTTGGCAAGGCTTTCGGATATTTTAGCAGTTTTAAATGCTTCCATTTTATGTAAGGCAAGCGGGTAATAAATGCGCGCTTGTATGCCGGCGTCATTTAAAAATTTAAGCATTTCGTCGCGGTTGTAGTGGTTAACCTTAATTGTGTAAAGATTGTAAATATGCGCATATTTTGCATCTTGAAGTTTATTGCCGCTATTTGGAAGTTGTATGCCTTTTATATCCTTAAGGCCGTCATAATACCTTTGGGCAATTTTTATGCGCAAGCCATTGAATTTATCTATGTATTTTATTTTAGCCAACAGCACAGCAGCCTGCATAGAATCAAGCCGCGAATTATATCCTATATATTTTGCGTTATACTGCCCCGATTGCCCGTGAACGCGCAGAATTTTAATTACGTCAGCTAACTGGTCATCTTCTGTCGCAATTAATCCGGCGTCGCCGTAAGAGCCAAGGTTTTTTGAAGGGAAAAAGCTGAAAGCTCCGCACTCGCCTATTGTTCCGGATTTTTTACCTAGCGATTCGGCACCGAAAGCCTGTGCAACATCTTCAAGGACAAAAAGATTATTCTCCTTTGCAATCTGGGAAATTTTATCCATCTGCGCGGATTGCCCGAAAAGATGCACGGGAATAATCCCTACTGTATTTTTATTTATCGCTCTTTTAATATTTTCCGGCTCTATGTTAAAACTTTTTGGATTAATATCGGCAAAAACAGGCGTAGCCCCGCTTCTTACGATAGTTTCGGCAGTTGCCAGAAAGGTGAAGGGGGTTGTGATAATTTCATCTTCTTTGCTGAAATACTCTTTATTTTTTAGCTTAATTGCCAAAGCCCGCAAACCAATCAGCAACGCGTCTGTTCCTGAAGCAACGCCTATTGCATGCCTTGCCTTAAGGTACTTTGATACTTTTGCCTCAAGCTCTTTTACCGGCTCACCCAAAATCCAGTGCTGGTTTTTAAGACAACCTTTTATGTTCTTATCAATTTCTTTTTTAGCGAAAATATATTCTCTTTTTAAATCCAAGGGCGGTATATTCATTTTCTTTGGCATAGCTGACTCCCTTTATACTTTTAAATTATACGTTGGCTCTCCAGTAGTTAAGTAAATCCAGAAGCGTTGTCTCAAACGGTATCTTAGCCTCCCAGCCTGTTGCTTGTTTAAACTTTGTGCAGTCTCCTATAAGCACAGGCACGTCTGACGGCCGCATACGCTCGGGATCCTGTTTTACTTCTACTTTAGCCTTTGAATAAGAAAGAAGCGTTTCAAGAACCTTACTTATTTTATATCCTTTTGAACTGCATATATTGTATACTTCGCCGGGTTTGCATTTCTCAAGTGCCAGCCAATACGCAGAAGCTATGTCTCTTACGTCGGTAAAATCCCTTATGGCATCAAGATTGCCTACGCGTATTACAGGCTGCTGTTTTCCTTTTTCAATTAAAGCAATCTGTTTCGCAAAGTTTGAAGATACAAAAGGCTCTCCTCTGCGCACGCCGGTATGGTTAAATGCGCGCGTAACCACAACATTTAATCCGTAACTTTTAAAATACTGGAAACCAAGCATATCCTGGGCTACTTTACTGACAGCATAGGGAGAAAGCGGCCGCAAAGGATTTGTTTCTTTAATGGGCAGTTCCTTTTCATATACAAGCCCGTACTCTTCGCTGCTGCCTGCAACCTGTATAAAAGGATTTATCCCCAGGTAGCGCACAGCCTCAAAAATATTTAACTGGCCCAATATGTTTGTTGTGAGGGTTTCCTGCGGCGCGTTAAAAGAGCTTCCAACGAATGACTGCGCTCCCAGATGGAATATTTTATCCGGCTTTATTTTATCAATCGCAGACTTAACGCTTACAAGGTCTCTTAAATCTGCTTCGTAGAGAGAAATTTTATCTTTTATGTGGTTTATGTTTTTGGTATCAGAGCGCCAGCGCATTATTCCGTACACTTCAATGCCGGTTTTGTTTAAAAGAAATTCCGCAAAATGAGAACCCACGAAACCAGTTATTCCTGTAATTAAAACTCTCATATTAATCTCCAGTTTAGGTAAAATCAGCCTAATTTTGCGCTAAAATATTCTATGGTTTTTTCAAGCCCTTCTTCCAGTGAAATTTTGGGCTGCCATTTAAGTAACTTTTCGGCTTTTGCGATATCCGGTTTTCTTTTCTTTGGATCGTCTTCTGGCAAAGGCATAAACTTTATCTTTGATTTTGATTTAGTAAATTTTAAAACTAGCTCGGCAAGCTCTTTTATCGTAAACTCTTTAGGATTGCCAAGATTTACCGGCATTTTATAGTCAGTCTGCATCATTTTTAAGAGCCCATTAACGAGGTCACTGATATAGCAGAAAGACCTGGTTTGGTTACCTTTTCCATAAATGGTAAGGTCTTCTCCCTTTAGAGCCTGGACAATAAAATTTGAAACAACCCTGCCGTCTTCTGCCTGCATATTGGGCCCGTAAGTATTAAAAATCCTGACCACCCTTATGTCTATTGCGTGCTGGCGGTAATAGGCATAAGCCAATGCTTCTCCGGCGCGCTTACTCTCATCGTAGCAGCTGCGTATACCTATGCAATTTACATTGCCCCAGTATTCTTCCGTCTGCGGATGGATAAGCGGGTCTCCGTAAACTTCGCTTGTTGAAGCAAAGAAAAATTTTGCTTTTTTTGCTTTTGCGATACCCAGGCAGTTATGCGTCCCGAGCAACCCGGATTTTAAAGTTTTTATCGGATAAGTTATATAATCCTTGGGCGAAGCAAGGGAAGCAAAATGCAGAACCCAGTCTATGTTTTCGTTTATATTATACAAAGGGATTGAGATATCGTGCTCAATAAGCTTAAAATTCTTATTATCCGCAAGGTTTTTAACATTCTCCCTTGAGCCGGTAATAAAATTATCAACGCAAATTACGCTGTCCCCCCTGTCAAGAAAGGCCCTGCATAAATGCGAACCGATAAAACCAGCGCCTCCTGTAATTAATACTGTCATACTCAGCCTTTTTTCCAGTGTTTTTCGTTTGTCTTAAACCACTCCGCAGTTTTTTTAAGCCCTTCTTCAAAGCCTATCTTTGGCTTCCAGCCTAAAATTTTTTCTGCTTTGCTTATGTCTGAATGGGTTTTACGCACATCTCCGGCTCTTTCCGGAAGATATGTTGCTTTTATATTCTTATTCATTATTTTATTCAATGTTCTTAAAAGGCCGTTTACCGAATTAGGCGCTCCGTTGCCGATGTTAAATACTTCTCCGCCCGCATCCGGGGCAATTAATGCGCGCATGTTCGCTTCAACAACATTTTCAACATAGGTAAAATCTCTTTCCTGTTCTCCGTCGCCGTATATGGGAGGATTTTTACCCTCCAAAAGACAGGTTATAAACTTTGGTATGACTACCGCATATTCGTCGTCAAGGGACTGCCCCGGGCCATAGACGTTAAAATAACGCATACAAACAACGCTAAGGCCAAACTGTTTGCTGAAAAGATACGCATAATATTCATCAATAAGTTTGCTTGCTGCATAGGGAGAAATAGGCTTTGCACAATCGCTTTCTTTTTCCGGAAAATCAAACCGTTCGCCGTAAACAGAACTGCTGGATGCCATGGCGATACGCTTTACCCCTTTCTCTTTTGCTTTTAAAAAAAGCTTCAGCGTTCCGGTAACATTAACATCATGGTATTCAAGCGGCCTTTCCATTGATTTAGGCACACTTCTAAGCGCTGCCTGATGGGACACAAGTTCAATGCCGGAAAGCGCTTCATTAAGGGCAGAGTCGTCTCTTAAGTCTTTTTGTATAAATTTTATTTTATCTTTGTTCTGCGCAATATTCTCAATTTTTCCGGAGCAAAGGTTATCAAGAACAGTCACGGAAGCTCCCTCTTTAACCAGTCTGTCAACGATATGAGAGCCGATAAACCCTGCTCCTCCTGTAACCAAAACTTTTCTTCCTTTAAATTCGTCCATAAAGGCACCTCTTATTTGAGCACATAATTTCTAAGGTAATGTTTAACTGCTTCCTGCCACTTTGGCAATTCTTTTCCGGTCAAAGCTTTGAATTTTTCCTTTGAAAGCATTGAGTTTTTGGGCCTGGTTGCCGGCCGGACAAGCTCCTCGGATTTAATTTCTTTAACTTTTGCGTTTAACCCTGCTTCCTTTATTATGCATCGGGAAAACTCTGCCCAGCTGCAAAAACCTGAATTCGTGATGTTATAGATACCGGAATCAACGCTTCTTTTAAAATATATCTCAATTACATCAGATATCGCCTTGGCTAAATCAATGGCATATGTAGGAGAACCTGTCTGGTCACAAACCACTTCAATAGTTTCTTTTTCTCTGGCTGCATTGGAGATTGTAGAAACAAAATTTTTTCCGTTTGGTCCGAAAAGCCAGCTGGTTCTTACGATTATATACTTGTTAAGTCCGGAAACAATTTTCTCCCCTGCCAGCTTTGATTTTCCGTAAACGTTCAGGGGATTTACGGCATCTTTCTCAGTATATGCGGTTTTCTTATTACCGTCAAATACATAGTCAGTGCTTATATAAATAAAAAGACAGTCCTTATTTATTGCCTCTGTCAGGTTTCGCGTGCCTTCCTCATTTATGAGAAATGCTTCTTTGGCATTTTTTTCCGCTCCATCCACATCGGTATATGCCGCGCAATGCACAACTGCGTCAAATTCCACTCCGGTTATCTT
>JAQTUC010000087.1 GCA_028710385.1 Candidatus Omnitrophota bacterium | reverse complement strand
GCAAGCTCTCCGACTATCGGAAGCTTTAAGCTGACCCTGTCCCTGAAATCTTTGGTTTCAGGGCGGCGCATAAAGAAAACTATTCCTACGATTAAAGCGATTGTGCCAATTATAACCATTAGAAAATTTTTATCTATAAAATCAGCTATGTTAAAAATAATCTGGGTAGGCAAAGGTAAGGTTATTCCGAAGTCTTTAAATATCGCGATAAATTTAGGCAATATGAATTTAAAGAAAACAAAAACAGCAATGGTCATTGCGCCGAGCAATATAAGCGGGTATATCATAGCGCTTATTATCTTCCTTTCAAATTCCATTCTTATTTCAAGATAATCAGCAAGCTTATCCAAAACTGTAGGCAAATTACCTGACGCTTCGCCGACTTCAACAATCGCCCTCCATAAAGGAGAAAATGCGCCCGGATACTTGGCAACAGCTTCCTTAAAAGACAATCCTTCTTTTATAAGCTTGCTGCACTCTTTCAAAATTTTACCTAATTTCGCGCTTTCAGTCTGGGAGGAAATAATTTCAAGGCTTCTAAGCAGCGTAACGCCGCTTGAAAGCGTCGTGGCAAGGTTTCTGGCTAAAAAAGCCAGGTCGTAAAGTTTTATGGAAGAACGTCTTCCTTTTTGTTTGGAGAAAAAAGACAGAAGTGATTTTTCGCTCTCAGCAGAAGTCTCGTTGATGGAAACAATAAAAAGGCCCCTAGTCTTAAGCCTCGCGATTAGCTCTTCCCGCGAAGGCGCTTCTTCAACCTCTTTTATTGTCTTTGCGTCTCTGGTCTTTGCTAAATAGC
This sequence comes from Candidatus Omnitrophota bacterium, assembly GCA_028710385.1. Lineage (GTDB taxonomy): Bacteria > Omnitrophota > Gorgyraeia > Duberdicusellales > 4484-171 > JAJYOP01. The sequence continues at coordinate 5,374 of JAQTUC010000087.1, read as the reverse complement.
TGTATTTAGGCATTGGTTTAATTATAACAAATTAACTAACAAAAGCAAGTGCATCATTAATAAACAGTTGCGACGGAAAGGATTTCTTCCAAAGAAGTCACACCTTCCTCTATCTTCTTAATCCCGCTTTCAAGCAAGGTTAATGCGCCTTTCCTCTTCGCCACTTCCATAATCTTGGAAGATTCAAGCCCCTTGTAAATTGCATCCCTGAGTTCTTCATCAATAAGTATAACTTCGCTTATGAGAGTGCGGCCTTTGTACCCTATGAAATTACATTTTTCGCAGCCTTTGGCTTTATATATAACCGGAGAATTAATGGTTATGCCAAGCGGCAATTTTTCCTGGCTGAGTTCATACGACTCTTTACAATGCGTGCACAATTTCCTGATTAATCTCTGAGCAACTATTAAACGCAAAGACCCCGCCACAAGATAATTAGGTATGCCTACGTCAATAAGCCTTGTTATGGTTGAAGGCGCGTCATTTGTATGCAGGGTGGAAAGAACAAGATGCCCGGTTAATGCTGAGCGTATGCATATTTCTCCTGTTTCTAGGTCTCTTACTTCACCTACGAGAATTATATCCGGGTCCTGCCTTAAGAAACACCTAAGAGCATTTGCAAAAGTAAGGCCTATTTCAGGTTTCACCTGCACCTGGTTTATTCCTTCCAATCTGTACTCAACAGGGTCCTCAACCGTAAGAATATTCAAAGTAGGGGAATTTAATTCACTTAATGCCGCATAAAGAGTTGTGGATTTTCCGCTTCCGGTAGGCCCGGTAAGAAGAATCAATCCATAGGAAGACGCAATACCTTTTCTTATTTTTTCCAGCTCAGACGGTAGGAATCCCATCTTAGCTAAATCAAGGGGAACCCTGCTTTTATCAAGAATTCTCAAAACTATTTTTTCTCCGTAAATTGTAGGCAATGAAGAAACTCTGAGGTCTATGAGTTTGTCTCCCGACTTAACCATAAAACCGCCGTCCTGGGGAAGGCGTTTCTCCGCTATATCCATTTTTGAAAGTATTTTTACTCTTGATATTATAGGTAGATATAATGAAGATGACGGCGAAGGCATCTCATACAAAACACCGTCTATCCTGTATCTTAAACTAAGCTTATCATACCTTGGCTCTATATGTATATCTGAAGCTCCGTCTTCAATTGCCTGCCTTATTATCAAATCAACCAGTTTAACAACCGGGGCTTCTTCTGCCTGTGCAATAATTTTATCAAGGCTTAAATCGGTTTCCTCCGCAAACAGTTCCTTAATCCCTCCCTGGTCCTCTCCCTGTATATCCATGGCATCACGGAAAATACGCTCTTTTCCATAAAAATTTTCCGTTGCCTTTAAAATATCAGAGCGCGTTGATATTACTATATTTATTTCGCAACTTGTAAATTTTTTAAGGTTATCAATAAGGATAAGGTCAAGGGGGTCAAACATAACAACGGTAAGAGAGTTTAAGCTTCGCGAAAGCGGCAATACCAGGTTTCTATTTGCAAAGTCGTAAGGTATTAATTCTTCAAGATTTTGATCGGGGGCAGGTTTTAGTTTTCCGGAGGCCAAAGAAATATATGGTATAGATAATTGTTTGCTTAAAGCAATAACGATTTGCTCTTCACTTACATAACCGAGCCTGAGAAGCACTTCTCCAAGCTTTCCGCCTTCTTTTTGCTGGAGGTTAATGGCTTCGCTAAGCTGCTCCTTTGTAATAACGCTTTCTGAAATTAATATATCGCCTAATCGTTTGTATCTAGCCATGCCCTATATTTATTATTTTACTATAAATTAAGAAAAATCATTAAAAGGAATGAACTTTATTGAAGCCGCTTCGGAATAACTTTCTGCTATTCCGAAGCTGTGCATAAACAATCTAACCAAATATAAAAGCCCGCTGATACAAAGGAGCAATTACCTGTTATACTTATCCATTGCCAGGCTCATGACTTCGCGCCTTGAATAGCCGATTTCGCGCGGAAGAGCTCTTCCGGCGGCAGTCATCATAGGAGTATCTTCAACAATCTTTGGGGTCATAAAAACAAGCATTTCTCTTTCGGTGCGGTTATCATCTTTGTAGCGAAATGCGTTTCCTATAATAGGTATATCGCCAAGTATAGGAACCTTAGTAATTGTCTTTTTGCTGCTATTGTTTATTAAACCGCCCAAGAGCAATGTTTCGCCGTTGTTTAAGCGTAAAACCGTTCTTGCGCCTCTTTCTTCCGGATTCAGTATTTGTCCTGTCGCGGTAGAGGTCAGGGTCAAATCACTTTCAGTTGTATTTCTGTTAAACACTTCAACAAATAAAGTAATTTCTCCTGTTTCTTTATTTACCTGGGGAGTTACTCTGAGTTTGGTTCCTGTTTCTCTTCTTTCTGTGGTTGTTGTCTGAACGCCGGTTTCTGTTGTTGTTGTATTTATTCCTATGGCTTCGTCAGTTGTCAGGTTTATTTCAGCTGTTTCATTGGAAAGAGTAAGTATCTTTGGACGAGCCAAAATTTTTGTCGTATTATCTGTTTGAAGCAGCTGTATAAGCATACTAAAATTCTGCACATCCAATTGGCCGAATGTAAAAGCCCCCGGGGTTGCACCCTTTGTATACGTGCCAAGAGGAAACGCTGTTTGTCTGGCTGGCCCGCTGTAATTTACCTGGAAATCATTCTGCCCCAAAGTCTGGCCATACTTAAATCCTATCTGGTCAACCAAACCCTTTGTAACGTCAAGCAGTTCAACTTCAATCATTACTTTAGGCACCGGGACATCAAGATTTTTTATAACTTCATCTATAACCGGAAACTGCGATGGAACATCCACCACTACAAGGGAATTGGTTATCGGGTCTTCCGTTACTTTTCCAAATTCCGTCAATATATTCTTAACAACATTTTTTATTCCTGAATCTTTCGTATCTTCTTGGCTTGAGCTGGAACTGCCGCTACCGCCGCTGCTGCCGCCACCGCCGCCGCTGGTACTTCCGGCTGCGCCATTACCTACAGAACTGGCTGTTGGCGCCTGTGGCTCCATAATAACATCTATTTCCTTTTGCTGCCTGGTAGTTTTTATTCTCACATATTTAAGATGGTAAACCTTTGTCTTTAATTCAATGGTCGGCTTACCCATTTCTTTTACGACAAACATATTGGCATCGGGATAATATTCATAAGTTAAATTGTTTGCCTTAAATATTATATCCATAGCTTCTTTAAGCGGCACTTTTTCAAGATACAAAGTAAATGTCCTTTCTCTTACCGCTTCGGTAGATACAAAATTAAGGCCGGTCTGCTGGCTGAGCATCTTAAGCGTATCCACCAGCTTCGCCCCCTCCAAATCAAGGGATATCAGTTTTTGCGTGCCGGAGAGAAGATAATCCCCGCACACATTATCCTGCGGTAAAGCGATATTTAAGGGTATCAAAAGTAAGGATAAAACCGTTAAAATAATTTTCTTCATTGTGCCGCCTCCTTTTTTCCTGCAACTTTCATTTCATATAATCTTCCCTCATAAAAAATAAATACAGTGTTTTTCTCTATCTTGTAAACTTTGGCATCCATACCCTTAAGCGTATCGCCGACCTTATACACCTCATCGTCTATTATTACCTGAGGAGTATCGGTATCCCATATAGCGCCCTGAACAGTTACAGGCGGGGGCATGGCAGGTTTTGCGGGCTCTCCGGTTGAAGTCTGGCCTTCTTTTTCCGGAAGCAGGGAATCAAACGGGTCAACAGCCCTAGCAGCCTGCGCAAAAGCGCCATAGGACCAAAATAAAACACCAGCCAAAAAGATAATAATTGTTTTAATCATCATTTTTCAATAATAAAACTTTTTACGGTAATATCAGCCGATTTCTTTTTATCCTCTGAACCACGCATAACCAAAGAATCTATTGCCACCTTCTTCTCTTCAAGCGCATTTAAAAAATTAACTACTGTTTCATAAGAATCCGGTATCGCCTTTATGTTGAAAGACATTTCAGAATAAAAATCCTCCTGCTTGCGGGTTGGACTAAGATAGGTAACATTCAATCCGAAACTTTTTGTTTTTTCCTCCAGAAATTTTTTGAAAGAAGCCTGGTCTTTCATGAGAAAACCATTCTTTATACTGTCATATTCGCCAATTAGCAGGTTCCATCTGTCTATAAGGCCTTTTCCTTTCTCTAATTCAGCCATTTTTTGCTTAAGAGTTTCAATGGTAGCTGTATGTCTTTCCAGCAAGCCTTTTATGACAAAAAAGAAAACTACAACAATTACAATCGTAATTAATATGTTCTTGTAACGTAAAAGGTCTTTCACGCGCTCAACCCTCCTTTTACAACCGCAATGTTTAATATGCTCTTACTCATAAATCTACCTATCAAGTTTTATCGTAAAATATGTTACGGTATACTCGCCTATATCCTTTCTCTCCAGAGAAACCATTTCTATGTTTGGAAAGATTTCCTTTATATCTGTGTCTTTCTTAAGATTTGAAATGTAACTATCCACTCCGAAGCGTTCATTAGAAGCGTCGCCCACAAAAATATAACCGGTAATAGTTGCCGAATATTTTTTCTCGCGATAGCTGATGTCAAGGCTTTCAAACCATAAACCTTTGGGCCTTAAAGAAGCGATTTTTTCAAGAACCGGGGTAATCTTTGGAATATCCTTGCCCAATTCTCTTAGTTTTCCGATTTCTTCTTCTTTTCTGGAAAGAGCGATTTCCACATCAGACCACGCAAGCCCTTTTAACTGCTCGGGCCTTTGTAATTCTTTTTCCGATTTTTCAAGTTTATATTGCATAACGCTTGCTTCATTTCCAAATATAATTGAAATAACAAGGCAAGCGACCAATCCAACACCTATTACGGCAGCAATCATCCAGCCCTTAATAGGAACTTCCAAAATTTCTGCTTCTGCTGCTTTCTGTTCGGTATATTCTTCGGTCTTTTTAAGAAGCGGCCTGAACTTATATGGAGAGTCAAAACTTATAGCGCCCAAGGCCTTAAGGGTTTCCGGTTCCGCCTGCGATATGTTGGCCAGCTCCGCAGGAGAAACTGCTTCTACATTTATCTGCAGCTCTTCGGACAAGGAAGTATTTATGCCGGCTTCCTTGCTGCCGCCTATCATAATAAATTTTTCCAATTCGTAAGTTCTAAACTCGCGTTTAAAGTACTGATAGCTCACGCGCACCGATTCTATGAATTTATCCGTATCTACGGCATTTCCTTTCTTGGATATTGTTATGTACTGGCTGAAAACCGGTAAATCTTCATAAAAGAAAGTGAGGTAGCTCTCATTCTCCGTAACGTCCAAAAGCGCGAAATTCTTTATCTGCGCGTATTTTTTGGATGTTTTTAAAACTTTGGCAAGGGACAAAGAGGAAGGCTCAATTGTAACC
>JAQTUC010000086.1 GCA_028710385.1 Candidatus Omnitrophota bacterium | reverse complement strand
GGATTCATCGGTTATCTCGGCTATGACCTTGTAAGGTTTTATGAACCGGTAGGTGAGAGTAAAAAAGACCCGCTCAATACGCCTGACACGTATCTGATGCTGCCGAAATTCCTGATAATTTTTGACCATCTTAAAAAACAGATAGAAGTGCTTTCTTTCGTTAAGATAAATAATAAACAAAATCTTAAAGCTCTTTATGCCAAAGAGGTAAAAATTATTGAGCAGATATTTGAAAAATTACAGAACCCTGCCAGGCTTTCCGCGCTTTCAATGGCGCAGGCTAAAAAAACAAACTTTAAATCCAATTTAAGCAAAAAAGAATTCGTGGCAATGGTTGAAAAAGCGCGCAAATACATAAAAGAAGGCGAAATAATACAGACAGTTCTTTCCCAGAGGTTTTCGGTTGATTTTACCGGAGACCCTTTTGATGTTTACAGGTACCTTAGAATTCTTAATCCGTCGCCGTATATGTTTTATTTAAATTTCAAGGATCTAAAAGTCGCAGGCTCCTCTCCCGAAATGCTGCTTCGCCTGGAAAAAGGGATTTTGATAACCAGGCCTATTGCCGGAACGCGCCCCAGAGGAAAAGACGAGATTGAGGAGAAAAAATTTGAAAAATCACTGTTAAGCGACCCCAAAGAACGCGCAGAGCACATAATGCTTGTTGACCTGGCAAGAAATGATTTGGGAAGGGTTTCCGAAAGCGCAAGCGTTAAAGTGCCGGTTTTTATGACTGTTGAGCATTTTTCCCATGTTATGCATATAGTAAGCGAAGTAAGGTCCACTCTTAAAAAACGCGAAGATATATTTTCCGCGTTTACGAGTTGTTTCCCCGCAGGGACATTAAGCGGGGCGCCTAAGGTGCGCGCAATGCAGATAATAAATGAGCTTGAAAAAGACGGCAGGGGGATATACGCCGGAAGCGTCGGATATTTTTCCTTCACAAACAGCCTGGATACGTGTATAATAATAAGGACTATAATATTTAAGAATAATAAAGCCTATATTCAGGCAGGGGCCGGTATAGTTATGGATTCAGAGCCCCGAAAAGAATATAAGGAAACAGTAAACAAAGCGAAAGCGCAGGTTTTAGCGATTAGGCTTGCAAAAAATTTAGCCTAACAAAAGGAGGAGAGATGAAAAAGACAACTTGTTTTTTTATAATTTTAACTCAATTGTTTTCTTTTTTAGCGTATGCCCAGGTACAGAATACAACTGCTTCTGCCAAGGACCAGCCCGCACAGGCTGCGCCAAGCCAAAGTCAGGCAGCCGCATCCGATAAAGGAATTAGAAAAGTAGAAGTAACTCCTGCGCCTGCCGCAAAGAAAGAAGAAGTTAAGGCGCAAGAACCGCAGAAAGAGGAAGTCAAAGAGCAGACAGCGGCAAAAGAAGAGATAAAGAGCGAAACGCCCTGCACAGCCGAAGGGGAACAGGGAACGGTTGTGCTTCGCGAGCGCACCTCAGACCAGAATCCTTTACGCAAGGTTGCAAGAGGCGCGGTAAATACAACTTTGGGCTGGGTTGAAATTCCGCGGCAGATGATAAAAGAAAACAAAGATAAAGGCGATATAGCCGGTGTATTTTGGGGGCCGTTAAAAGGATTTGCTTTCTTCGTTGGAAGGACAGCGGTTGGGCTTTATGAGGTAACAACTTTTTTAATCCCTCCATACAAGCCTGTCGTGAAACCAGAATTTATATTGTCAGATGAGGACAGCGATTAAACAATTTAAGTATTAGGAGGGTTTATGGTCAGGATAAGACTTAGGAGGCCGGGTAAAACAACAAAAAGGCGGTATCATTTTAAGATTGTTGCAATTGAAAAACAAAACGCCAGAGACGGAGAATATCTGGAGCAATTGGGGCATTATGACCCTTCAAGAAGGCTTCTGGATGTTGACGTCGCGAAATACGATAAGTGGATAAAGAAAGGCGCAATACCTACGGAAACAGTAGCTTCTTTATATAAAAAATTTAAAAAAGACGCAGCTAAAAGCAAGTAAAAAGCGGATTAATTTTTTTCTGCCTTTTGCCCTGCGATTTTCTGCCCAAAACAAGGAGACATATGCAACCTAATCCAAATGCAGCCATGGCGGGTAATTTATTGTTCGGCATAATTATCGTGCTGGTTTTTTATTTTATGCTGTTTCGTCCGCAGCAAAAACAGCAGAAAAAGCACCAGGAAATGATTAATAGTTTGAATAAAAACGACGAAGTGGTTACCACGGGCGGTATCCACGGCACAATAATAAGCGTTAAAGAAAGAACCTTTGTTGTAAGGGTTGACGATAACGTCAAAATAGAGGTTGATAAAAACGCAATTTCTTACGTTGTAAAAGCGAGGCAAAAAGAATGATTAAAAATTCTGACCTTAAAATACGCTTTATCATACTCGGTGCGCTTGTGATATTCAGCGCGTTAGCCATTTTTCCGCTTGATAAAAAAATAAACCTCGGGCTTGATTTAAAAGGCGGAATGTACGTGCTTCTTCGCGCCGACACATCAACGGTTGCGAAGTCACAGGTTAGCGATGCAATGAACGGCGCTATTGAGAAGGTCAGAAACAGAATAGATTCTTTCGGCGTTAAGGAAACTTCAATACAGCCCCAGGGCGATAATTCAATACTTGTGCAGGTGCCCGGCGTTGTGAACAGGGAAATAATTGACAAATTAAAAGAAGTAGGAAAGCTGGATTTTAAACTTGTTTCCGAAGATAAAGAAAAAGTTGAAGCTGCGATTAAGGGAAATATTCCCGACGGATACGAATTAAAAGATTATAAGGGCGCAGTTCTCATCAACAAAGAAGCAGCGCTTACCGGCGCTGATTTAGCGCAAAGCAGCGTGGGTTTTGACCAATATGGCATGCCGAACGTAAGGCTTCAGTTTACGGCAGAAGGCGCAAAAAAATTTGCTAAGGTTACAGAGGAAAACGTCGGCAAACAATTGGCGATTTTATTGGATGGAAAAATTATGAGCGCGCCTGCGATACGCGAGGCAATATTAAGCGGCCAGGCTGAAATTACGGGAGATTTTCCTCTTGAAGAAGCGCGTTCAATTGTTTCAGTTTTAAATTCAGGCGCTCTGCCTATTCCGCTTACGGTTGAAGAGGAGCGTTCTGTCGGGCCTCTTCTCGGCTCTGATTCTATATCAAAAGGCATAAATGCCTGCCTTCTTGGAGCGGCTCTGGTTTTTGTTTTTATGGTGGTTTATTATCTGGTGGGAGGAGTTGTCGCTGATATCTGTCTTGTGCTTAACATCCTGCTTACCTTGGCTGCGTTAACCGTTCTTAAGGGAACACTTACGCTTCCCGGCATAGCAGGTTTAATCTTAGCCCTTGGCATGGCTGTTGACGCCAATGTTTTAATATATGAGCGAATACGCGATGAGCTGGCTGCGAATAAGCCTATCGGCGCTGCCATAAAAAACAGTTTTGACCGCACATTTATAACTATATTTGACTCTAACCTTACTACAATAATAGCCGCGGCTTTTCTTTTTATTTTCGGCACTGGCCCGATAAGAGGATTTGCCACTACCCTTATTCTGGGCATTGTTATAAGCATGTTTACGGCAATTTATGTCGGCAAGACCATATTTGCATTTTTGCTGAAAAACAATCTTAAGAGCCTGCCGATGCTTCAGTTTTTCCCGGCTTCAAAAATAGATTTTTTAAAACCCCGTTATGTCTGCATTGCCTTCTCGGTTATTTTAATAGCTGTAAGTATGTATGGTTTCTTTTCCAAGGGAGAAGCTGTTTACAGCATAGATTTCAGAGGCGGCCAGGTTTTGGAATATAGATTAACTCCTGCGCCCACAATTGAGGAAGTAAGAAAGCAATTAAGCGGCGCAGGAATATCAGGGCTGATTATTCAGGATTTTAAGGACGTTAAAGGCGGAATTAATATAAAAAGCAAAGAAGACGTTGCCAACAAAGTTGAAGAAGTTTTAAAGAAAAATTATAAAGAGGTGGAAAAGCTGCGTTTGGATAAAGTAGGCCCTTCTGTAGGTGCTTTGCTTAAAACAAAAGCGTTGTGGGCGATTGCGCTTTCTCTTATAGGAATTCTTGCTTACGTATTTGTAAGGTTTAAACATTTTGACTTTGCTGTTGCCGGCGTGGTTGCACTTTTGCACGACGTTTTAATTGCCTTGGGCGCGGCAGCTTTATTCGGTTATGAGGTTGATTTATTGATAGTCACAGCGCTTTTAACCATAGCAGGTTTTTCCATAAACGACACAATAGTTATATATGACCGCATAAGAGAAATAGCTCCGCGAATGCACAAGGCGTCACTTTATCAGATTTTAAACCAGGCGCTTAACAACTGTTTTTCAAGGACGATAATTACATCCCTTACTGTATTTTTCGTAACGCTTGCAATGTATCTTTTGGGCGGAGAAGCATTAAAGGGATTTTCTTTTGTTCTCCTGGTTGGTTTCATTTCCGGAGTGTATTCAACCATTTACATTGCTTCTGCTGTTGTTCTTGTTATGAGAGGAGCAAAGAAAGAAGCGTAAATTTCTTTGTGAGCCGAATGTTTTGTTCTTGGCTTACCCGCACAGGCTGCGGCGCATCTGCAGCCGGAATAATTTTAGTTTACGAGGCTTTTTGTGTAAGGTTTCGCCTGCGTAGCCTAACCTCAGATTTTGGTTTCTTCACTTCTTAAGCGTATTATGTTTGATACCCTCAAAATATACCTGAATAAAGAGCTTTCGCTGGATAATGTTAATCAGGAACTCGTCAATCTTGGCTACAAAAGAGTTGATGAAGTGCTTGAGGAGGGGGATTTTTCCGTCCGCGGAGATACTCTTGAAGTTTTTCCGGTAAATTTTAGTTTCCCATTAAGGCTTGAATGGGAGTTTGACGTTGTCAGAAAAATATACAGTTTTGACAAGGCGCTTAATAAAAAAATAATTGATTACGATTTTCTTATCGTAATTCCGCACTTTAAAAAAGCAAAAAAATACACCGATGAAGACCTGCCGCTAGAAGCTGTTTTACGCTTAAAACGCGGCGATTTTGTGGTGCACACCAAATACGGAATAGGCAAATTCTTAGGCGTAAAAAAGCTAAAGCTTAAGGAAAAAGAAGATTATTATTTTGAGATAGCATACGACAAGAACGATAAATTATATGTTTCAAAGGAAGACGCTCACTTAATACAAAAGTATACAAGTTTTTCAATACGCTCGCCGAAACTTTCGCGTTTAGGCTCAAAAGAATGGGTGCGCACTAAAATGCGCGTTGAGCGCGGAATAAAAGAATTCGCTCTTATAATTTTAAGAATGGAAGCGCAGCGTAAACTTATGGGCGGGTTTAAATTTTCCCCTGATACGCCCTGGCAGGCGCAATTTGAAAAAACTTTTCCTTATGAGGAAACCAAGGACCAGATTAAGGCTGTTTTGGAAACCAAACAGGATATGGAGATGACAACGTGCATGGACAGGCTTGTTTGCGGAGACGTCGGCTACGGAAAAACAGAAGTGGCAATGCGCGCGGTTTTTAAGGCTGTTATGGATAATAAACAGGTTGCTTTTCTTGTTCCTACAACAATTCTTGCCTATCAGCATTACAAAAATTTGTCTGACAGGGTAAAAGATTTTCCGGTAAAGGTTGAGATGCTCAGCCGTTTTCGTACTCCATCTGAACAGGAGCGCATAATTAAAGAATTACGTGAAGGAAAAATTGACGTAATTGTCGGGACTCACCGCCTTACTTCGGATGACGTGGGTTTCCGCGACCTGGGGCTTCTGGTTATTGATGAGGAGCACAGGTTCGGAGTGGAGCATAAAGAAAAAATTAAGAAATTTAAAATAGGAGTTGATGTCTTAACACTTACCGCAACTCCGATACCCCGCACTTTATATATGAGCCTTATAGGTATCAGAAATATTTCTTTGATTAAAACTCCGCCCAAAGACAGGCTTGCGGTTAAAACGAAAGTTATACAATATAATCGCCAGATGCTTCGCGACGCGATAATGCGCGAGAAAGAAAGAGGAGGGCAGGTATTTTTTATCCATAACCGCATAGAAACCATACCGCGCTGGGAAAAAATATTAAGAAGCGTATTGCCCAAGGAAATAAAAATGGCGGTTATACACGGAAGGCTTTCGTCGCAGGAAATTGAAACCGTTATGTTTGATTTTATAGAAAAAAAGATAGATTGCCTTCTTTCAA
>JAQTUC010000085.1 GCA_028710385.1 Candidatus Omnitrophota bacterium | reverse complement strand
AAACCAATAAAGGGTAAAAGAATCCTGGAAGGAATTGTTCTTTCGGACAAAATGAATAAAACAATTGTAGTTACTGTAACTACAAGAGTATCCCACCCGTCGTATGACAGAACGGTTATAAAAAGAAAAAAATATAAAGTGCATGACGAAGCAAAAACGGCAAAAATAGGAGACAGGGTAAGAATTATTGAGTCAAGGCCCACGTCAAAAGAAAAAAGATTTACATTGCTTGAGGTTTTAAAATGATTTACATAAAAACAAAATTAGATGTTGCTGATAACTCCGGAGCGCGCAAGGTTTCTTTTATAGGGGTAATCGGAAAGAAGAACCGCCCATTTGCCTTAATCGGCGATGTTATTACGGCAAGTGTCAAGGAAGCTCTTCCAAACGCCGCAATCAAGAAAGGTGAAGTAGTCAGAGCCGTAGTCGTAAGGACGCATTTGCCCATAAGGCGCGCAGACGGAATGACTTTGCAGTTTGACAACAATGCGTGTGTTGTAATAGATAAACAGGGTAATCCCCGTTCAACAAGAGTATTCGGGCCGGTAGCAAGAGAGTTAAGAGACACCTTCAGCAAAATTTTATCTTTAGCTCCGGAAGTAGTTTGAAAAAGTTTACAGCAAGCAGCATACAGTTTACAGTCGAAAACTACACACTGTAAACAGTAAACTGTAAACTAACCGAGCGAAGTGAGGTTTAAATGAGTTTAGGAATTAAAAAAGGCGATAAGGTATTTATAATTTCCGGCAAAGACAGAGGTAAAAGCGGCAAAATTCTTGAGATTTTGAAAGACAAGTCAAAAGTAATAGTTGAGGGACTGAATCTTTCAAAAAAGCATATGAAAAAACGCTCTGAAGCTGACGTTGGCGGTATAAAGGAATTGCCTATGCCGTTAAACGTTGCAAAGGTTGCGCTGTTTTGCTCAAGCTGCTCAAAGCCGGTCAGATTTGGCATTAAAACATTAAAAGACAAAAACAAAATAAGGATATGCAAAAAATGTCAACAGGAGATTTAAAAGAAAAATACATTCCAAGGCTGCTTAAGGTTTACCGCGAGGAAGTCATTGCCAAAATGAAGGAAAAATTCGGCTACAAGAACACTTTGGCAGTGCCTAGAATGGTTAAGATTGTTATTAATATGGGTGTTGGCGCGGCTATTACCGACCCAAAGCTTACGGAAAAAGCAGCTGAAGAGCTTGCTGTAATCGGCGGGCAAAAAGCAAAAATCTGCCGTTCGCGTAAACCCATATCAAACTTTAAATTAAAGAAAGGCGTTCCGGTCGGTTGCTGCGTTACTTTGCGCCGTTACCGTATGTATGAATTTTTAGACAGGTTCGTAACTGTCGCAGCTCCCAGAATCCGCGACTTTAGGGGCCTTCCGGCAAATTCTTTTGATGGAAGAGGAAGCTATACGTTCGGCCTTACGGAACAAAATGTGTTTGCAGAACTTGAGCCGGATAAAATAACCCGCGCGCAGGGTATGAACATAACAGTGCATACAAGCGCAAAAACAGACAAAGAAGCAAAAGAATTACTTAATTTGTTAGGTTTTCCTTTCAGGAGGTAAAATGGCAACCACCGCAAAGATTGAGAAATGGAAAAAAGAAAAAATTAAACCAAAGTTTTCAACCCGTTATAGAAACCGCTGCCGTTTGTGCGGCAGGCCGCGCGGTTACATCAGGGATTTTGAACTTTGCCGTATTTGTTTCAGGCAACTAGCCTGGCAGGGAGTTATTCCCGGTTTAAAGAAAGCAAGCTGGTAATTTAAGAAAATTGAAGGAGACGTTTAATGAGTAGAACTGATTTAGTTGCAGATGCGTTTACGATGATAAGAAATGCTGTAATGGCAAGAAAAGAAGATACTTTGCTGCCTTATTCAAAGGTGCTTTTAAAAATCTGTGAGATACTTAAAAAAGAAGGTTACCTTGAGAATTTCAAGGAAATTGATTTGGAAAATTTCAAAAATATAAAAGTATATTTAAAATACGACGGAAAAAAGAACGTAATTAACGGAATACAAAAGGTATCAAAACCAGGCAGAAGGATTTATGTTAAAAAAGAAAAAATTCCATCTGTTTTGCGCGGCTATGGTATCGCTCTTATTTCTACATCGGCGAATATCCTTACAGATAAAGAAGCAAAGGCTAAAGGGATAGGCGGAGAATATATAGGAAAGGTTTGGTAATCAATAATTAAAAATATGTCAAGAATAGGAAAACAACCAGTTCAGCTCCCTAAAGGGGTAAAAGCAAGCATGTCAAACAATAGCTTGCTCATTGAAGGGGCAAAGGGAAAGCTTAATCTAAGTATTCCAAGCGGAATAACCCTGGAGATTGCAAGCGATAAGGTTCTCGTAAAAAGAGAAAGCGAAGAAAAAGGAGTCCGCAGCCTCCACGGCACAATAAGAGCGATAATTGCCAATATGGTAAAAGGCGTTGTTGAAGGCTATAAAAAAGAGCTTGATATAGTGGGAACAGGGTATAAAGCTACAATGAAGGGCGCAACCTTGGTTTTGGCAATGGGTTTTTCCCACCCGGTTGAGTTGCCTGTTTCAAAAGATTTGAAAGTTACAGTTCCAAATCCAAACCGTATTATAATTGAGGGCGCAGACAGGCAGAAAGTCGGCCAGTTCGCGGCAGTACTGCATAAAATTTATCCGCCAGAGCCCTACAAGGGAAAAGGTATCCGCTACGTAGGCGAAGAAGTAAAGAAAAAACTCGGAAAAGCTTTAGCAAAGTAACAATTTTAAAAACGAAAAGAAGGGAGACTTAAGTGAAATTACCGCAAAGACAAAGAAGGCACGAGAGAGTAACTAAAAAAGTGCAGGGAACAACTGACAAACCGCGTTTAGTTGTTTTTCGCAGCAAGAAGCATATGTATGCCCAACTCATAAAAGACGACGTAAATACAGTAATCGCCGGTTGCTCTACTTTAAGCAAGGAATTTAAGGCCAAAAACATGAAGAGCACAAACAAGGAAGCTGCCAAAGAAATAGGTAAGCTCATAGCAGCCAAGGCAATATCGCTTGGCATAAAAGAGGTTTGTTTTGACAGGGCAGGATATAAATATCATGGAAGGGTCCAGGCTTTGTCAGAAGGAGCAAGAGAAGGAGGGTTGAAATTTTGAACGGCACAAATTCCCCAAAACAAGAAGTTCGGGCCGAATCCAAAGAAAAAGTCTTTGTTGAAAAAGTTATTTTTATAAACAGGGTAACCAAAGTAACAAAAGGCGGAAAGAATTTGGGTTTTTCGGCATTGGTTGTAGTCGGAGACACTGAGGGTTCGGTTGGTTTTGCCCTGGGCAAGGCTAACGAAGTTGCGGAAGCCATAAAAAAAGGGATTAAAAGGGCTAAAAAAAGCCTGGTTATGATAAATAAAAAAGGCACCAGTATTCCTCACGAAGTATACGGCTCATTCGGCGCAGTGCAGATATTGCTTAAGCCTGCATCTACGGGAACAGGAGTTATCGCATCGTCAA
The DNA here is from genome assembly GCA_028710385.1 of Candidatus Omnitrophota bacterium. Classification (GTDB taxonomy): domain Bacteria; phylum Omnitrophota; class Gorgyraeia; order Duberdicusellales; family 4484-171; genus JAJYOP01. The sequence continues at coordinate 2,745 of JAQTUC010000085.1, read as the reverse complement.
CTCTACGCGCTATATGCGAATGCGCAGGCATACACGATATATTAACCAAAGTTTTAAAAAAATCCACAAACCCTATAAATGTAGTTAAGGCTACATTTGTTGCTTTAGGGCAATTAAAGAAGGCGTAACCATGGACTTATCCAAAATAAAATTAAGAATAAAGAAGAAAACAGGAAAACGTTTAGGCAGAGGGACAGGTAGCGGATGGGGAAAAACCGCAAGCAGAGGAAACAAAGGGGCTGGTTCAAGAAGCGGCTCTGTATGGCCTTATGTGGGTTTTAACGGAGGAAATATCCCCTATGCCCGCAAAATGCCTAAAAGAGGCTTTAACGTTTACTCAAAAGAAATTTTTCAGGTGGTTAACCTTAACGATATACAGGAAAAAATAAAAGGAGCAAAAGAAATAGATCCTCAGGCTTTAGAGGCGGCGAAGCTTATAAAAGACGCTGCTATGCCGGTTAAGATACTTGCCGACGTAAAAGATAAGATCGCTGTGAAGGCAACTTTTAAGGCTGATAAATTTTCAGCGAAAGCCATAAAGATCATAGAAGAAGCCGGAGGAGAGGCTCAATGTTTGAAGCGGTAAAAAATATATTTAAAATAGAAGAGTTAAAGAAAAAAGTTCTTATAACCCTTGCTCTTCTTGTGGTTTACAGAATAGGCTGTTATATACCTACGCCCGGAATAGATACTTTCGCTCTTAATAAATTTTTTGAAAATCTGCAGAGAACCCAGGGCCAGACCCTTCTTGGAATAATCGGTATTTTTACCGGCGGCGCGCTGGACCGTTTAAGTATTTTTGCCTTGGGAGTTATGCCTTACATTTCAAGCTCAATTATTATGCAGTTGTTAACTGCGGTAATCCCGCACTTGGAAAGACTTGCCAAGGAAGGTAAGGCCGGATATGAAAAGATAAACCAGTATACGAGATATTTGACATTTTTTCTTTGCGTAATACAGGGGTTGTTCCTTGCGATGTGGCTCGAAAATCCCGGGAACTTCCAGGGCATTCAGATGGTGCACGACCCCGGAATTGTATTTAAGTTTATCACAGTCTTAACCCTTACTTGCGGAACTGTTTTCATAATGTGGCTGGGAGAGCAGATCCAGGAAAGAGGTATAGGTAACGGAATATCTCTTATAATTATGACAAGCATTATTTCAAGGATACCGTCTTCTCTTACCCAGTTGTATGTTTTAACTTCAACAAAGGATATTCCGATAACAACCGTCATCGCGCTTTTGGTGTTGTGGGTTTTAATTGTTATGGCGGTTATACTTTTTACCCAGGCGCAGAGAAGAATTCCCGTTCAGTACGGAAAGCGCGTAGTTGGAAGGCGCGTTTACGGAGGGCAGAGTACATATCTTCCGATAAGGGTGGATATGTCCGGAGTTATCGCGATAATCTTTGCTCAGAGCGTTATACTTTTTCCGGCGACTCTCGCAACGTTTATGCCGAAAAAGTTTAAAATAGTAGTTTTCCTGCAGATGCTTCTTCAGGAGCGCGGCATTTGGTATAATTTTATTTACGTTTTGCTTATATTTTTCTTTATGTATTTTTATACGGCGATAGTTTTTAATCCGCAGGAAATATCCAATAACCTTAAAAAATACGGCGGATTTATTCCCGGAATAAGGCCGGGAAAAACTACCGGCGAATATCTTGATTTTGTGGCAACCAGGATTGTTTTTGTCGGAGCTTTATACGTATCGCTGGTTGCGATTTTTCCGAATTTCATAATGCACATATTTAATGTGCCAAGTTATGCGCTTGCATCATTTTTCGGCGGCACAACGCTTCTGATTATGGTGGGCGTTATTCTTGATACAATGAAGCAGATAGAGGGCCAGTTAATGGTCCGTCACTACGAAGGGTTTATCAAGGGCGGTTCTTTAAAAGCAAGGCGTTAATTTTTAAGAAAGGATTAAACGTGAAAGTAATTCTTTTTGGAGCACCAGGTTCCGGCAAGGGCACTCAGGCGATAGTTTTAAGCGATTATTACAAATTAAAACGCATATCTTTGGGAGATATTTTCAGGGAAGAAGTAAAAAAGGACAGCCCCCTTGGTAACGAAGTAAAAAATTACATGGAGAAGGGTTTGCTTGTTCCCGATACGCTTGTTTCAAAGGTCGTTGAAGAGAATCTTAACGACGAAAATTTTATACTTGACGGTTATCCGCGTAACCTTAACCAGGCGAAAACCCTTGACGCTATTTTGGAAAAGAAAGGCGCAAGCATAGACGTTTTTATTTATCTTGAAGTGGATGAACCAACAATTTTAGAGCGCCTTACAAAAAGATTAGTTTGTAAAAAATGCGGAGCGAATTATCATCTTATAAATATGCCTCCCAAAAAGACAGGCATATGCGATAAGTGCGGCTCCGAATTAATACAGCGCAAAGACGATACCCCGGACGTCATTAAAAAACGTTGGGAGGTTTTCCTTAAGGAAAACCAAAGCCTCCTTGATTATTACAAGGAAAAGAAAAAACTTGTCGCAATTGATGCGCGCGGAGACAAGGATATTGTTCTTACGCGGATAAAAGATAAGTTGTCATGATAAGTTTTCTTTCTGATGAAGATATAAGTTGCATGCGGCAAGCTGGCCGCGCTGCCGCTCTTATCTTAAAAAAGCTTGGAAAAATTGTACGGCCCGGAGTGACGACAAAGTACCTTGAAGAAAATTTTGACAATTATTTAAACGAATACCCTGGAATGGAAGCAGCATTCAGGGGGTTTATGGG
>JAQTUC010000084.1 GCA_028710385.1 Candidatus Omnitrophota bacterium | reverse complement strand
GGGTGATGCCGAATTTGCCGGGGAAAATAGGTAAAGGAATGTCCTGCTTGTGTAAAGGTAAATTTGCAGGCAATGTTGACTTAAAGTTTGCCAAAAAAATATTTGATTTACTTGGCGAAACTTTAATTCTTAAAGAAGATAAGATGAACGCCGTAACCGCGCTTTCAGGAAGCGGCCCGGGTTTTTTGTATAGCCTGGTTGCCGGTAAGAGCCTCAATGAAGCGAAGAAGTTCGCAGCAAACGATTTTATGCCTGTGCTTGAAAAATGCGCCGGTAGCTTAGGGTTCACTAAAGCGCAGGCGAAAGTGCTGTCTGAAACAACCGTCCTGGGCAGCATAGAATTTCTTGAGAAAAGCGGGTTGTCCGCGAAAGATTTAACAATGCAGGTAGCCTCTAAAGGCGGAACAACCCAGGCCGGGTTAAACGAGTTAAAAGGAAATATCAAATTTTTACCTAAGGCGGTAAAAGCCGCGGCTAAAAGAGCGAAAGAACTAAGCAGGAGGTAAGATGGAATCCATAGGAATAATCGGCGGGAGCGGCCTTTATAAACTTGACGGCATCAAAATAAAGGAAGAAGCCGAGGTCTCAACGCCTTTTGGCAAGCCCTCGGATAAATTCATTATCGCTGAGTTTGAAGGGAAAGATGTAGTATTTTTGCCGCGCCATGACAAACGGCATACCATAAATCCGACAGAGATAAACTACAGGGCAAATATCTACGGCATGAAGAAGCTGGGAGTCGGAAGAATTGTTTCTGTTACCGCCTGCGGTTCGCTTAAGGAAGAATATAAGCCTTTGGATTTTGTTGTGCCGATGCAATTTGTGGACAGGACCAATCAGGCAAGAAAACAGACTTTCTTTGATGAGGGGGTTGTTGCGCACATAGCTTTTGCCCATCCTGTTTGCGAAAATCTGGCAAGAGTGGTTTATTCATCCGCAGAAAAAAAAGGCGTTACTGTTCACTTCGGCGGCACTTACGTTAATATGGAGGGCCCGCAGTTTTCAACTTTGGCCGAATCAAATCTTTACAGAAGCATGGGGTTTGGCATTATAGGAATGACGAATATGACAGAAGCGCGCCTTGCCCGCGAAGCAGAGATTTGTTATTCAACTTTAGCGGCAGTAACCGATTATGACTGCTGGCATCAAACGCATGAGACCGTAACCGTTGAAATGATTATTGCCAATTTGCAGAAGAATGTGGAAAACTCCAAAGAAATAATAAAAGAAATAATAAGACAGATGCCTGAGAAGCGTGTTTGCGGCTGCCGGGAAGCGTTAAAATACGCGATAATTACAGACAAACAGTTTATTCCCGAAGAAATAAAAGCTAAACTTAAAGTTATTGCGGGAAAATATATAAATTAGTCAGATAGCGTAATTTTTACCTGCTATCTGTCATCTGCAATCTACTATCTAAATTATGAGTATATTAGTCGTCGGTTCTGTTGCCCTGGATTCAATTAAGACTCCATATTCGCGCTGTGAGGAAGTGTTGGGCGGTTCAGCTACGTTTTTTTCTTTAAGCGCCAGGTTGTTTTCCCAGGTTAATCTTGTTGCGGTAATCGGCCGCGATTTTCCCGCCAAATACCTTAAGCTGTTTAAGGATAAAGGTATTAACATAAAAGGCCTTGAAATAGCGGAGGGTGAGACATTTCGCTGGGAAGGCGAGTATGAGTGGGATTTTAACAGCGCGAAAACCCTCGCAACGCATCTTAATGTTTTTTCCAGCTTTAATCCGAAGATACCCGCGGAATATAAACACAGCAAATATGTTTTTTTGGCGAATATTGACCCGGAAATACAGGAACGCGTGCTGCGGCAGGTAATTAATCCAAAACTTGTCGCCTGCGATACAATGAATCATTGGATTGACAGCAAGAAAAAACAGCTTACAAAATTTTTAAAAAAAGTTGATATTTTATTTTTAAATGACGGCGAAGCGCGCCAGCTTTCCGAAGAGAATAACCTGCTAAAAGCGGCGAAAGCGATATTTAAGTTTGGCCCTAAGCGCATAATCATAAAAAAGGGAGAACACGGAGCAATGCTTTTTTCCAAAAATTCTGTTTTCTGCGTTCCTGCGTTTTTATTGGAAGAGGTGTATGACCCGACAGGTGCCGGAGATACTTTTGCCGGAGGGGTTATGGGTTATTTAGCAAAACAGGACAATTTAAGCGAAAGCGCACTCAGGCGCGCGCTCGTTAACGGAAATATAATGGCCACTTTTGCAGTTGAAGATTTTGGGCCCTGGAGGCTGGTTTCCCTGACAAAGCCGGAAGTGGAAAAACGATTAAAGGAATTTAAACGTCTGACTTGCTTTTAACGAACGTATCAGGTAACACGTAACAAGTATCACGTCTTTTTGAACGTGTTACGTGTGACGTGATACGTGTTACTTATATAAATAAAATATGGACAAAATTAACTATAAAGATACTTTAAATTTGCCAAAGACTGACTTTTCCATGAAAGCCAATCTTTCGGTTTTAGAGCCGAAAATGCTTAGTTTTTGGAAAGAGCTTGATATTTATAAAAAAACAAGAAACGCGCGTAACGGCAAAAATAAATTTGTGCTTCATGACGGCCCGCCGTATGCAAACGGTTCAATACACATAGGCCACGCATTAAACAAAATCTTAAAAGACATAATCACGAAATATATGGTTTTAAAGGGCATGGATTGCCCGTCTGTTTTCGGCTGGGATTGCCACGGCCTTCCTGTTGAGCACCAGCTTTTTAAAGAGTTGAAGAAAAACAAAAACGATGTGGACGTGGTGGATTTCCGCAGGAAAGCAAAGGATTTCGCTCTTAAATTCGTTGAATTGCAGAAAGAAGATTTTAAGAGGCTCGGGATATTCAGCGACTGGGATAACCCGTATTTAACGCTTAACCCAAGGTATGAATATAATGTAATGAAACTGCTTGAGGCGCTTACCAGAGAAGGCTATATTTACAGAGGCAGGAAGCCTGTTAACTGGTGCTCGTCCTGCGAAACAGCGTTGGCTGAGGCAGAAGTTGAATATTATGACAAGCAATCAAATTCAATATATGTGCTTTTTCCGGTTGAAAACGACAATGGTATTCTGGGTAGCAATGCGTATTTTCTTGTCTGGACAACTACGCCCTGGACGCTGGTTTCAAATGTTGCGGTTGCAGTGCATCCGGAATTTACCTATTCGCTGGTTGAACTTGGCGGGAGACCCGCGATTGTGGCTGATGCGTTATTGCCTGTCTTAGAGAAAAAATTTGAAAAAACATTAAAAATAATAAAATCTTTCAAAGGCAGAGACCTTGAAAATATTTCACTTACCCATCCGTTCCTGCCGAGAAAATCCAATGTTGTCCTGGCTGATTTTATTTCAAGAGAGGATGGCAGCGGCTGCGTTCATATCGCACCCGGCCACGGCGTTGAGGATTTTTCACTTACAAGAAAATACGACCTCGCCATTATTATGCCGGTAAACAGCCGGGGAAGGTTTGAAGAGCCGGATGATTTTGCGGGTAAAAATATAGAAGAAGCCAACGCTCTTGTTTTGGAAAAACTTATTTCCAAAAATTTCCTGATAAAACATGAAAAAATAACGCACTCTTATCCGCATTGCTGGCGCTGCAAACAGCCTATAATTTTTAGGGCCACATTTCAGTGGTTTTTAAACGTCGGCCATAATGATTTACGCAGCAAGGTGCTTAAAGAAATAGAAAATGTGAAATGGGTGCCGTCCTCGGGCAAGGAAAGAATGAAAGGAATGGTTGAACTCAGGCCAGACTGGTGTTTATCCCGTCAGAGGCTTTGGGGCATACCAATACCGGCAGTTAAATGCAAAAAATGCGGTAATGTAGCGCTTAATGAAGAAGTTCTTAAAAAATGCGCTGATATTTTTAAAGACAAAGGTTCTGACTCGTGGTTTAGCCTTGATATAAATAATTTCCTTCCGCAGGGTTTTGCCTGTCCGCAGTGTAAGGCGCAGGATTTTGAAAAGGAATTTGACATACTTGATGTCTGGTTTGAGTCAGGCGCAAGCTTTTTTGCGGTTGTTAAAGACAGCCCTGATCTTAATTTTCCGGCTGATATGTATCTTGAAGGAAGCGACCAGCACAGGGGCTGGTTTCAGGTATCTCTGATGCCTTCGGTTGCCATTGAGAATAAAGCGCCTTTTAAAACTATTCTGACGCACGGCTTTGTTGTTGACGGAGAAGGCAGAAAAATGTCAAAATCTTTGGGCAATGTAATCGCTCCGCAAACTACCATAAAACAATACGGCGCAGAATTATTGAGGTTATGGGCTGCTTACAGCGATTACAGCGAAGATGTAAAAATATCGGAAACAATAGTAAAGCAGCTGGTTGATATTTACAGAAAAATCAGAAATACAATAAAATTTATGCTGGGCAATCTCTATGATTACGACCCGCAGAAAAATAAATTAACTTACGATGAGCTTTTGGAAGTTGATAAATTGATGCTTTCAAAAACAATGGAGTTCTATAAGGCCGTTACGGAAAACTACGGAACTTACAGTTTTTATAAAGTATGCCAGGAGATTTTTAACTTTTGCAACCTGTCTTTAAGTTCTTTTTATCTTGACATTTTAAAGGATAGACTATATACTTTCTCTCCGAATTCAAAAGAAAGGCGTTCTTGTCAGTTTGTTATTTATAATATCCTTAATGTTCTTTTAAAATTGACAGCTCCGATTATCGCATTTACCGCGGAAGAGGCTTACGCTCTGGCAAAATCGCTCTACGGCAAAGAAGAGTCTATTTTTCTTTCGCAGCTGGATGAGTGTTTCCATCCTGAATGGCAAAACGAGGAACTGTCAAAAAAATGGCAGGTTATTTTTGACTTAAGGGACAAGGTGCTTAAGGAGATAGAAGTCAAACGCTCTACAGGCGTAATCGGCAGCTCCCTTGAGGCAGAAGTTTTTCTTAAATTCAAAGATAAGGAATTTGCTTTTTACAAAGGCTCTGAAGACGCTTTGCGGGAAGTTTTTATAGTTTCGGCAGTGGCGATTGAAGAAGGAAGCCCGCGAATACGGGTAGAGAAAACAACCAAAGGAAAGTGCCTGCGCTGCTGGAACTACAGGGATAATTTAGGCAGCGACAAAAATTTTCCAGGTACATGCCCGAGATGCGCTGCCGCGCTTAAAAATGTTAAATAACTTGCGATTTTTTTCAAGCTATCGTAATATATAACACAAGGGAGGACATTAATGAAGACCAATTTATCGGCGAAAGAATTAAAAGAGTATAAAGAAAAACTCATAAACCTTAAAGAAGAGGTTATGGGAAAAATCCGCGAAATTTCCGAAGAAACTCTCATGAAGAGCCAGAAGGATATATCCGGAGATATGTCGGGCTACGGCCTGCATATTGCAGATGTCGCATCAGACAATTACGAAAGAGATTTCAGTTTGGGCCTCGTTTCCGATGAGCGCAAGGTGCTTCTTGAGATAGAAGAGGCTTTAAAGAGAATAGAAGCGAAGAATTACGGCGTTTGCCAGATGTGCGAGAAAACAATCGCAGCGATAAGGCTTAAAGCTATTCCTCACGCTAAGTATTGCAAAAAATGCCAGGAAAAAATGGAAACGGAAAACAAGTTATAAGTTTTGCTTTCGTATGTATCGTAGCTTCTCTTATATTTACCGCTGACCTAGCCATAAAACGATACTTCCTTTACCACCATTCTTACGAATCAATTCCGGTTATAAAAAATATCCTTTATCTTACTGTTGTGTTTAATAAGGGGGCTGCTTTCGGCATATTGAGGGGCCAGACTTCCCTTTTAATTTACACCGGTATAATTTTTCTTCTTGTCTTTCTTTTTGTTATCGCAAAAGGACAGACTAAAAATAAGCTTTTTCTTGTTGCCTGTGGCCTAATCATAGGAGGCGCGCTTTCCAACCTGGCTGACAGGATTTTTCTTGGGTTTGTGGTAGACTACATTGATGTGAAAGTGTGGCCTGTTTTTAATCTTTCCGATTCAGCCATAAGCGTTGGCGCATTTTTTCTCCTCTTAAACGAGTTCAGAAAACCAAAAATATAAATATGGAGCAAAATTTAACTGTTTTGCCTGATTTTACAGGGGAACGCCTTGACAGGTTTCTGCAGCATAACCTTAAATCTGTTTCGCGGACAAAATTCAATTTGCTTATAAAGAGCGGAAATATCCTGGTAAACGAAAAGCCGCAAAAACCAAATTACAGAATAAAGGAAGGAGACGTAATATCCGTAAAAATAGCCGAAGAAAAAAAAGATGTATTGAAACCGTTTAAATTTAACGTTAATATTATTTATGAAGATTCCGATTTATTGGTGG
>JAQTUC010000083.1 GCA_028710385.1 Candidatus Omnitrophota bacterium | reverse complement strand
CCGGTATTAGTCACATTGGCGCTTGCATTGATATCAATTGTGGCGCTGGCAGATATGGTTCCTGAATTAATTATTGGCGCACCGCTTGCCTTAAGCTCTATGACTCCATCGTGCTCATCCAATGTGTTTGCCTGTATTACATTTGAATTGTTTATGGCATAGTCAAAGACGTTATTTAACACATCTGCCGTAAGAATGATTTTGCCGCCGTTTGCCTGTATAGTGCCGCTATTTTTAATTGCGCTGTCCATGCGGTTGCCGCTTGCATCATAAATTGTTGACTGAACTTCCTTGGATATAACTACAGATATCAAACTCTTGTTGTCGAGGCCTGTGGTAATTTCCTCCCCTGCCGCAAGCACAACTGTTCCCAAATCTGCTATGGCAAAACCCTGGTTGTCTATTGCCTGAGAAAGAAGGCAGATGTAGCCTCCGGGTTTAGTTGTAGAAATAATTCCCTTATTTACTATGGAAGCATTTTTGCTTCCCTTATAGAATTTATATTCGTATGCTTTTGTCGCATTGTTGAAAGTCGGATTTTTAAAATCTTCATCTGAAATTTGTAAGGTTGAAGCAACCAGGCCTGCGGCGTTAACGTGGCTTCCTGAACCGAAAATAATTCCGTTCGGGTTAACTATAAATACTTGCCCGTTTTGAGCGTTGATGTTTCCAAAAATTTCTGAAGGGTTTGCTCCGGTTACGCGGTTCAACGCAATAAAAGATGAGTCGCGGTTAAAATTAACCGTGTAACCGCTACCAACATTAAAACTATCCCAATTGATGATGGCTTTATCGCTGTTAACATTTACATTCAGCGTGTTCGGCTGGGAAGTATAATCAAGCGGGTTTGCCCCTTCAACTACAGTGCCGCCCTGGGGAAGATTTTGAGAAAAACAAACAGGTGTGAATAAAAAAAGAAAAATAGCCGAAAAAGCTATTTTGTAAATACTAACGCTCTTACTAAATTTTCTTATTGAACCCATTACCACCCGTGGATTAGGAAATTGTAAACGTTTTCAAAAGTATATAAGATATAACATTTTGCACAAAGAAAGTCAAGCTGTAAGTTTAGGTTTTTTATAACTTACTAGGGAGCAGCAACTTATGGAGCAGGAATTTTCAATGAAACCGGTCGGCGTTCAAGGCACACTGCCAACCTTGAAACCATCAATTTTTAGGTTATTGAAGGTTAGTAAGATTAATGTCTGTTATTGCGGGTTGGTTTAAAAAATTAACCCGCGACAACCTTCATAATTTGTATTAACTTGCAATAACCTTTTTCAAAACCGCCAGCTAAATTCTATCCAGGGATGCGCCCTGTTTCCATCAGAAGGAAGTTTACCCAGCGGATAACCCATTTCAAATTTTAAAGATAAATCTTTGACATTAAACCGGACACCATATCCGAAGCCGCGCAGCGTGTCGCTTTTTTCTTCACCCGGTTGCGGGTTATTAAGGCGGCTGTTTGCCCAGTCATAAAAGCATACAAACCTGAGCGCGTCATAAAGCTTACTTTCAGTAAGCGGTATTTTTATACCCTTAGGAAGCCCGTACGCGGGAAACGACCATTCAACAGAAGAATAAATTCCCCTGTCTCCTGCGAACTCGCCCGGCCCGTAACCGCGCACGCTCTGCGCGCCGCCTATCTGAAACTGTTCCGCAGCTGTTAAATTATAGTTGGAAAGCTGCGCTGAGTTCTTAAACAAAAGAGCGGAAGAAAAAGGCATGGGCTGCAATCTGTAAAAATTAAAAACGCCCTTAACAAACCTGCCGCCTGAGCCAACCCTTGAGGCGCGCGCGTCTTTCGGCTCTAAACCGCCCCACATATCAGGAATACCTATATCTAATTCCGGGTTTACAATAGTTCTTCCGAATTTATCTGTAATATCTATATCAAGACCGTTTTTGATAACACGCGACTGATCCTCCGAGGAGCGCGCGTTTAAAAGGTAGTTTTTAATATTTTTATAGTCAAAGCCGAAATTATATCTTAAATCAAGTATCCTGTTTGAGTATAAGGCGCGGTTGGCGAATATCCCCGCGATATCTGCCTTGCCTACTGCGCTTAAAGTGCGGAATTCCTTGCCAAGCTCAAGACGGCTATGAGTGTAATAGCCTCCTATCTCTGTTTTCTCATTTACCGGATAAACATACCTCAGATTCTTAAGGCTATAAAGGCTTTTCTGGGACATTTGGTATTTAAGATACAGCCTGTCATCAAAACCAAGAAGGTTGTTGTTTTCATAAACAAACGCCCATCTGTTTTTTTCCATATAACGCGATCCGAAATTGTCGTAGTCAAAGCCGATATGTATAGGAAGGATATCCTTAACCTCTACCAGTATGTCGGTTGTACCCGGTTCGGTGCCAGGAACCAGAATAGCTTTTGCCTTTCTGTCTGGATTTTCATTTATGTAGGTAAGTGAATTCTGCAGGCTGTCGTATTTGAAGTAATCTTTGGGCTTAAGTTTAATTTTTTTTTCTAATTGCGATGTGCGAAAGTATTTATTCCCCTTAATATCTATTTTGCCGACTTTTCCTTCAATAACTTTTATCGTAAGAATGCCCTCTTTAATGGTTTGCGGCGGCAAATATGCGCGGGAAGTGGTATAGCCTTTTTCCCGGTAAACTTCGGTTACCTTGTCGGCAACCTTCTGCATTTCAGGAAGGGCAAGCTCTTTGCCCTCATATTCTGAAACCACGGCTCTTATTTCTTTTTCAGAAATTAATGTGGCACCCTCAATAACTATTTTCTTTATCTGGACTCTTTTTGTTTCCGGTGGAAGCGGTGTTTCTTTGGCTGGCTCTTCTTTGATTTCCGGTTTTTTCTTTTTCTGCTGGATTTGTCGCTCTATTGCTTTTTGCTCTTCAAGGGCTCTCTGCCGCTGTTCATCTGCGCCTATTGTCTGCGAAGGCGGGACTGTCTGTGAAAATACGCTGAAAGATAAGCCAAGTATAACGGAAAAAATTAAAACTATTTTGGATTTCATTTACCCCCTCCCCTCTTAAATAGGGTTTTATTCTATCGGCGGCAAATAGCACTGTCAATACAAATTTTAGCAATCTCGGCGATTTTGCGGTGTTATTGATTTTATTAATCTGGATAATCATTTTTTTAATATTTCAAGCCGGGCAGAGCCCAAAAATAAATTGCTTTTTGGCACCTGCTATGTTAAATTAAAGAAAATATTGGAAAGCTTTAAATTTATAAACCGGCTGCCTGTTAGCCTAACCTAAAACCTCAAAGTGGAAGAAAAATTTACAATAGCCTGCAGTGAAAAAAAAGGCGAAGAAGCCGCAAAAGAGCTTTCGCTGAAAATAAAATCCGTTTTCCCCAAGGCGGTAAAGGATATATTCTTGTTTTTTACCCCTCAATGCAACCCCCACGAAACTTTAAAAACCATAAATTTCACCTTAAAACCGAGAAGAGTTATAGGAATGCAAAGCCCATTTCTTAATTTTGAAGACAAGATTATTGAAGAAGGAATGGCTGCTTTTGTAATAAACAAGGAAGGTGTTGACCTTAGTGAAGTGTTTGTAAAAGAAAACACAGAGCAGGAAATAGAATCGGCGCTTAGAATGTCTCTTAAGGGCCGCTCCCGCGAGAAAGAATTTATTTTTTCAATGGTCTCCCCCCGCTTTAATTACCGCGATTATCTGCGCGGCCTGGAACTTGCAATAGGAAAATCTTTTAATGTGTTTGGCGCGGGTTACATACGCAAATACGCTGCAAAAAACTATCAAATAATAAATAACACGGTAACCGAAGGGCTGGTTAACATAATAGGCGGCGGTGTTGAAGAAACCTCCTTAAGTGTTGCCGGGTTTATTCCGCTTGGCAGGCCCTTTAAAATCACAAAAGTAATGGCGCAAAGAAGCATAATAATGGAAATAAACGGTAAACCGGCAGTAAATATATACAGAGATTACCTTGAAGACAAGTTCCATACTTTTATAAAAAATTACCTTTTCTCACTTTATCCTATCGGCATATACTACAATAACGACATACATCTTATAAATGTCATTGAATGCCTGAAAGACGGCTCTCTCGCCTGCATAGGGAACCTTAAGGAAAACGTAGAAGGCCATTTAATGTTTTTCCATTCGCAGGCGCTGCTGGACGAGCTTAAGAAAAAACTTGAAATAATAAAGAGCCATGGAGAAGGCCTGGTATTTATGGTAAACTCTATGTTGAGAAAAAAGGTTCTGCGCGATTACGCGCAGGAAGAAAGCCGCATCATAAAGCAGATTCTAGGCGACAGGTTTAAAATAATAGGCATATACGCGGATTATTCTTTTTTCTCGGAGCCGGAAAGAAGAGAAATGAACCTTGAGGCAGGCAATATATTAATGACTTTGTGGAAATAAATTCACCCCGTTAGAGAACTTGGCGGTTCTTTAACGGTTGATGCTTAAAACAGAGAAAGCCATAGGTTGTATCGGCTTTCTCTAACGGGGTAAAATGCCGAATTCAATAAGTCCCATCTTAGCTTCCGCGATTGCGTTAAGCATACTCATTCTCTTTCTCGTCCTCTATCTTCTAAACAAACTTCAGTATATTAAAATCCTCAATAAAAATATTGGGCGCCTTAACAAAACAATCCGCGAGCTTGACTATCAGGCAAAACTCATCATAAAAGGCGATATGGAGCTTAAGCTTTATCAGGAGGAAGTGGAAGACAAGCTCAACAAGCTAACCCTTCTTAAAAACCTCATTATTTCTTCGCTGCGTATCCTGGATAAAGAAAACCTTTTTTCGCAGATAGACGAAAAGACCATAAATGACCTTGGTTTTAAAAAGGGAATGATACTGACAATGGAAGGCGAAGAAAAATTCAGCATCGGCTTTGACCCTAAAGAAAAAAGCATTCTAAATGATTTTGTAAAATACAGAAAGAATTTTATACAGGCGATGCCTTTAATTTCTGCGGATACCGAAGCAGGCACCGAACTGGCGGGCGCGCTGCAGACAAAAGATTTTCTTATAGCGCCCATAAAGGCCAGGGAAAAAATATACGCCGTGTTTGTTCTCGCCAATCTTGTTATGCCCACAGACGTAAGAAGGGCTGAAAAGGAAATTTTTTCAATTATCTGCATGTACCTTGGCCAGTGCCTTGATAACATACAGCTTTTTGAAGAAATTTACAACGCAAAAGATGAGCTTGAGAAAAAAGTAAAAGAAAGAACCAATGAGCTGGTTAAGAGCTTGCGCGACATAGAAGCAATAAGCAGAGCCAAGTCTGACTTCATTTCAAATGTGTCGCATGAGTTGCGCACGCCTCTTACCTCAGTAAAAGGCTTCTCCTCGCTTCTGGTTGCTGAAAAATTCGGCAAACTTCCCGAAGAAGCCAAGAAACGCCTTGAAACCATAGATGAAAATGTGGATAAGCTTGTAAATATGGTTAATACGCTTTTGGATATAGCGCGCATTGAATCAGGAAAAACAGAAGTAAAAATAGCTCCGGCGGACATTGCTAAATCAATCAGGGATGCCGGAGAATTTTTAACGCCGCAAATGCAGGCGAAGAATATAAAACTGGTTTTTGATGTGCCTGATACGGTTTTGGTTTATATGGACAAGAACCTTATTGATCAGGTTTTGATAAACCTCATCGGAAATGCCGTAAAGTTTACGCCTGAAGGCGGCCAGATAAAGATGAGCGCAAGACCCGGCGGCAGCCAGGTTATAGTTTCCATAGCAGACACGGGCTACGGCATTGAAAAAGAAAATCTTGAGAAAATATTCCAGGAATTTTTCAGAGTGGATAACACAATTAATGTTAAAGCGAAAGGAACCGGCCTGGGGCTTTCTCTTGTAAAAAGGATTATAGAAATACACAAAGAAAAAATATGGGTTGAATCGGAAATAGGCAAGGGAAGCACTTTTTGTTTTACTCTTAAACTGGCAAAAGAAAAAAACATCTAAAATATGGCTAAACTTAAAGTAATGATTGTAGACGACGATCCGGATATTCTTGAGCTCATAAAGGCAACTCTTGAGGAAGAATATGAAGTTATGACAGCTTCTCTCGGCAATGAGGCTATAGAAAAATTGAGAAAAGAGGTGCCTGACCTTTTGGTTCTGGATTACGTCCTTCCGGACCTGCACGGCCCTGAGATATGTAAAATTTTAAGAAAGGACCCTTTGCTTGTGCATTTACCGGTGCTTATGCTTACCGGGAAAGGCGAAATTGAAGATAAAGTAAAAGGACTTGAGTCCGGCGCTGATGATTATATGGTTAAGCCTTTCTCCCCGCAGGAACTTAGCGCCCGCGTACGCATGCTTATCCGGCGCTAAAATATAAATCTTGAT
>JAQTUC010000082.1 GCA_028710385.1 Candidatus Omnitrophota bacterium | reverse complement strand
TTATTTTAGCCTTGCCTATTTTCTTCATTGAAACATTTGAGATAAAGAGTTCGTTGAAACCTATTCTTTTGGCGTCACGAATATTGTTGCCGTAAATTATCGTATCAATCCTCGCCCAATGTATTGCGCTAAAGCACATAGGGCAGGGCTCTGTGGTTGAATAAATGCGGCATCCGAAAAGATTGTATGTTTTAAGTTTTTTTGAAGCAAGGCGTATGGCGTTTATCTCAGCGTGGCAGCTCGCGTCATTCTTAAGCACGGTGTTGCGGGCAACTGCGATAATTTTATTGCCTTTAACTATTGCCGCGCCGAAAGGCCCGCCGCAAAGATTTTTGATATTCTTCCTCGCCTCGCATATGGCAGACTGCATGTATTTTTTATGCTGAATGATATTCTTCATAAAAAATCAGCTTAATTTATTTATAGCGTCCAGAAGCATTTTATCAAGCAAATCAGCGTTATGAACATTAATCCAGGGGATAAATACATTTGCTATGCGGGGGTGTCCTGATTTTTCCAATATTTTTGTAATCTTTGCTGCGCAGTGCTTTGCGCTTAGCTCAAGGCCGTAGACATAACAGCAGATGATATTTTTATTATCTATGCTCTGCACAGATTTGATGTATTTTAGAAGCGCCGAGGAAGGGTGCGCCGCCAAAACCGGAATGCCCAGGAATAAAACATCGTAGGCGCTTAAATCTGAGGGTATAGACTTTATTTTCACGAAGAAAGGGAAAAACCTGTAAAAAAACCTCTTGATGATATTCTTTTTTCCGTTTATATATTCCACTTCAAAAATATCAGCTTCTCCCTTCTTGCTTAATTCTGTCCACGCTTTATGGGTTACAAATGCGGTATTACCGTAATGGGAATAATAAACTACAAGGCTTTTCATATTTTTATCAGGTCAATATACAGATGCCTGAGAATGATTATTGGGCGGTAAGCTTGGCTTTCACGGTTTCGCTGACTTTTTTGGAATCAGCGCTCGCTCCGGCTTTGGCAAGCACTTCTTTCATAACGCGGCCCATGTCCTTAATGGATGAAGCGCCTGTTTCTTTTATTGTCTCATCAACCAGGCTGGTTAACTCGGCTTCGCTTAGCTGGCGCGGAAGGTAACCGTCCAAAATCGCCAATTCAGCTTTAATGCCGCTTAGGACATCCTCTCTTTGCGATTTCTGCATCATCTCAAGGGATTCTTCCAGGCGTTTTTTCTGCTTTTTAAGCGAATTTAAAACTTCGGCGTCTTCAAGCTTGTCTTTTTTAAGTTCAATAGCGCTGTTTTTTAATTCTGCGCGGATAAAACTTAAAAAATCGCTTTTTGGCTTGTTCCTCGCCTTAAGCGCCTCAACATAATCTTTATAAATTTTTTCTTCAAGCGTCATAGGGTATAAGTATATCACAAATTAGCGTAATCTCAACTGGGCTTTGCTGCTTTTAAAAGATACTTTTCGCGTTCGTTTCTTGGGAACCGCTCAATTGCGTATCTAAGCATAACCCGCGGCATCTTCTTATGATTGATTGATAGGAAATTAACTACAAGCGATTTCTGCCTTTTTGCCACTTCGCGAAGCATCCAACCGCAGGCTTTATGGATTAAATCCTGCCTGTCAGAGAGCAGAAGCTTTGTTATTTTGAGAGTATCGGAAAAATTATTGTTCCTTATAAAATTTAAAGTCGCCACTATCGCTATCCTCCTTTCCCATAAAGAATCAGACTTTGCCAGGTTGTATAAAATCTTTTTGTTTTTATCAGCCAGGAATTTCCCCACAATATTCGGGGCTGTTAAGTCAACCAGATCCCAGTTATTTATAAACTTCGTAGACTTAAGATAAATTTCGTAGATTTTCTTTTTGCCGGCAGCTTCGCTTTCGTTAAATTTTAAGACAAGGATAATAAGCGCAAGCAGCCTTTCCTCGTGTATTTTTGACTTAAGAAGTTTAAGGGCAGATTTTAAATCTATTTGCCGGTATTTCTTTGAAATTTCCCTGATACAGGGAACCGAAACTCCGATAAACACATCGCCATGGCCGTATTCGCCGGGAGCGGTTTTAAAAAACCCCTGAAGTATTTTTGCTTTTTCTATGCTGCTTTTTTTCTTCAGTTCTTGTTTTATTCTGCCAACGGGCATAATAACCTTGGCTAAATTACCGATAATTCTTTGGCAATGTGCACCGCAGCAATTGCATCTTTTGCGTAACTGGCGCTTATTGAATCCGCGAAAGATTTTGTAACTACCGCGCCACCTACCATAAATTTGCATTTAAGCCGCTCTTTATGCGCCAGGTCTATTACTTTTTTCATATTAACCATTGTAGTTGTCATAAGGGCGGATAAGCCGACAATGGATGGTTTATGTTTTTTTGCCGCAGCTATTATTTTTTGCGCAGAGATATCTTTTCCAAGGTCAATTATTTTAAATCCGTAGTTATCAAGCAAAAGCGCAACTATATTTTTGCCTATATCGTGGATATCGCCCTCAACCGTGGCAAGAATGATGATTGCTTTTTTCTCTTCCGGTTTTTCTTTTTTTATGAAAGGAACCAGAACCTCAGTGCCGCGCTTCATGCTTTCTGCGCTTGCTATAAGCTGCGGCAAAAAGTATTCTTTTTTTTCAAAAAGCTTTCCTACGTCCATTATCGCCGGCACTAAAATATCCTGCATTAAGCTTAAAGGATTTTTGCCTGCCTTAAGAGCCGTATGTATAAGCGAAGCGATGCTGTCTTTGCTTCCTTCAACCACGGCCATTTTTATTTTTTCTTCCAAAGAGAGTTTTTTATCCGGCTCGTATTTTATCCTTTTGTCCGCGCTGCCGGAATAATGCAAAATAAATTTAGCGGCTGCTCCTTTTTTATTTAACAAAAGATCTTTTGCCCTCCGGTCTATAAGTTTTTTCTTCTGCAGCGGGTTGGCTATGGCGAGCGATAACCCGGATTTTTTTGCCATATTAAGAAAAGTAGTATTTATAATGTCTCTTCTGGGCAGGCCAAAAGAAATATTTGAAAGCCCGGCGATAGTGTATGCTTTTAAATCCTTCCTGCACCAGGATATAGTTTTTAAAACATCAAGCGCTGCCGTCGGCCGCGACGAAACAGTAAGCACCAGGCAGTCAACAATTAAATCTTTCACGGAAAGCCCGGTTTTTTTGGCTTCTTTGAGAATATTTTTTATTATATTTTTGCGCTCAGCTATTGTTTTGGGAATAGCGCGGCCTGCTATGGGTAAAACTATAAACATCGCTCCGTATTTTTTTGCAAGGTTAAGCAAAGGTTTAAGTTTCGCCTCCTCTCCAGAAATTGAATTTATAAGCGCCCTGCCGGGATAAAACCTGAGCGCCTTTTCTATCACTTTAATGCTTGAGGAGTCAATTGCCAAAGGCAAATCGGAAAGCCTTGAAAGAAGCGAAATTGCATCAATCATCAGGCGTTCTTCGTTGGCCTCCGGCACGCCCACGTTTACATCAAGCAAGTCAGCGTTGTTTTGTTTCTGCTCGCCTGCCAGCTGCCCGATTAACGCGGTTTTCCCTTTTTTTAATTCCTGCTGTAAATGCGGCCTGCCGGTCGGGTTTATGCTTTCTCCCGCGATTAACACATCCTTCTGGTTTTCAAGAAAAAGAAAAGACCTCGCCGAGCTTAAAGCGCTTATGGTTTTACGGAAAGGCTTAACTGGTTTTTTTCCTGTTAATTTAACTTTTGCCTCATATATATGTTGCGGCGTTGTTCCGCAGCAGCCGCCAAGCATATTTACGCCTGCGGCAGCAAAATCTTTCGCAAAAGCGCCGAATTCTTTTGGCTTCATACTGAAATATGCCTGGTTAGAAACAAGCTTAGGCATTCCGGCATTAGGCTTAACCGCAAGAGGAACTGTAGCGTAGGGTTTAAGTTTTCTTGCAATTTTAAGCATATCCTCAGGACCGGTTGAACAATTTGCGCCGACGCAATCAGCGCCAAGGCTCTGAAGCGTAATTAACGCAGCCTCGGGAGTTGTCCCGTTTAAGGTGCGACCCCCTGCTTCATATGTCATTGTAACAATAGTGAACTTGTCGCAAAGTTCTTTAACGGCAATCAAAGCTGCTCTTGCCTCCTGTATATCAATCATCGTCTCAATAACAAATAAGTCAGCTCCGCCGTCTATCTGCGCGCTTATCTGTTCTTTAAAAATATCAACTGCTTCCTCAAAGGAAAGTTTACCAAACGGCTCAATGAATACTCCGAGCCCTCCGATATCCCCCGCAACCAGGCAATTGCTGCCTGCTGACTCCTTTGCCAGCAAACATAAATCCCGGTTTATTTGTTTTACGTTTTTTATGTTCCTGCCTCTAAGCTTAATGCGGTTTGCTCCGAAAGTTGCGGCATAGATTATATCTGAACCGGCGTTTTTATATGCGCTGTGGATTTCCTTTAGAATTCCGGGGTGCTCAAGACACCACTCCTCAGGGACAGCTTTCTCCGGCATGCCGCGTTTATAAAGCTCTGTGCCCATGGCTCCGTCAAGAATAACTATTTTTCTTTTTAAAAGATAATTAATTTTATTTTTTGCATTCATAGTTTAATAACACCCAAAACGGCAGTCGCTGATTTTTCCGGCACAAGTATAAATTGCTCTGTAATGTCTATGCCTATTTTATTAAGTTTAAGTAAATCATATATTTTTTTCTGATTCTCTATCGCGAAATCGCTAAAGCCGCAGGAAATGCGCCTGTCTGTAAGGCGGCGGCCTGTTCTTACTAATTTGCGGTTGTAATAACTGGTAATCCACTCAAAACACGCATCAGCCATCTCGCTGGCAACGGCATCAAGAATAATTGCGCGGGTTAAATCGCTTTTAGAACAACCGCTAATCTCTTTTAT
Source organism: Candidatus Omnitrophota bacterium (assembly GCA_028710385.1). GTDB lineage: Bacteria > Omnitrophota > Gorgyraeia > Duberdicusellales > 4484-171 > JAJYOP01. The sequence goes on along the minus strand of JAQTUC010000082.1, from coordinate 1,474 downwards.
TATTTTTTCTCCTGCGGTTGCGGCGCATAAAAGAATTTCATCGCTGTTACGAAGCAAAGAAAACAAAAGTTTACTGGTAATCGGAAAATTCCCTATGCGAACGGCTTCACCTGTTTTCTCAACGGGCTCAATTAACGCGCAGCCCTTAAGCTCAATAAACCCCAGCGCTTCGTTAATTATTTTTTCGGTTTCTTTCTGGCGCTGGCCGGAAATAGCAGTTTTGCCCTCCCTGTAGCCCAGGCGCTTATAGATGCTTTCAAGGGGTAAATCTAAGTTTATTTGATTGAAAATTTCCGGCTCTTGCACTGGTAATTTTACCCCGTTAGAGAAAACCGCCGATTCCAATCAACGGTTATCTCCGTTTAAAACCAACAATAGCTTCAGCGCTTCCGATACCAACCGTTAGAGAACCGCTCAGTTCTCTAACGGGGTTTATTTTTTCCAGCCGCGCTCCATAATCGGCTGGCCGTATCTGGTTTCTACAATTGTAAACATATTGTCGCGGTATTCCAATTGAAGGTCTATGGGGGTGATGACGGTATAGTGATACTGCTCAAGATATGCTGCATCCGTTGAATGATACCCTTCCACGAAAAGCCTCTCTTCTATCCTCACAAAAGCCTTATACGGATTGACTATTGAATCCGTAAGCGCGATATCGCTTTTCTGAAGAATATAAGAAAAATTTTTCAAATAAAAATCGTAAGGAAGCGGCGACGGAAATTTTTTAAGTTCCGACCAGTCGCGGTGCTGTAATTTATTAAGCTCCTTCGTTCGCTGCGCATTCACCCCGGAAAACCACCCATCCATAGCAGAGACAAGTTTTAAGGAAAGCTCACGCGCGTTAACTTCCCGCTCTTTTGCGTTTTGAGCCTCTACGTCTTTTATGGCTTTTTTAACTGCCTCCTCTATGGACCTGGCTAAAGCATCCCTTGAGGTATCCGCAGATTTTTGGGGAGCCTCAGGCGCCTCTGCAAAAACAGGCTGACAGAAACAAAAGGCTAATATTAGATAAATTGCTTTATGCATCATATAATTGGGCATTTATTATAACTCGGGCTTATAAAAATACAATATTTCACTCTCCGGTTAAAATCAGCCCAGGCTTTTACGAAATCTCATTGCGCTTAATGTTATAACCGAAAGCCCGATAACAACTAAAGGAACCAACTGCGCCCAAAGCACCTCAAATCCCACGCCTTTTAAGAATATACTTCTTGTAATAACCATAAAATACCTTAAGGGATTAATCAGGGTAAAATCCTGAATTACTTTCGGCATATTAGCTATAGGATAGGCAAATCCTGAAAGAAGAACAGCCGGCATATAAAAAAGAAAAACCGACATCATGGCTTCCTGCTGCGTGGAAGAAACAGTGGATATAAAAAGCCCTATGCCAAGGGTAGTAACTAAATATATGCAGGTTGAAAGCAAAAGCAATAACAGATTTCCTCTCAGCGGTATGTGAAACCAG
>JAQTUC010000003.1 GCA_028710385.1 Candidatus Omnitrophota bacterium | reverse complement strand
GTATTGTAAACTTCAAAAATACGGTAATTATTTTAACTTCAAACATAGGAAGCGAATATTTTAATGATTTAACTATTAATATAAAGGGGCTGGAGGAGAAACTGAAGCTTGAAATGAAGAAATATTTCAGGCCGGAATTTATCAACCGCCTGGATGAAATAATAATTTTTAACAGGCTTGACCTTGCCCAGATAAAAAAGATTGTAGATATCCAGATAGATGTGTTAAAAGAAAGGTTGAAAGATAAGAAAATAGAGATAGAATTAACTGCTTCCTGCCGGGAATTCCTGGCGGATAAAGGGTTTAGCCCCGAGTACGGAGCGAGGCCGTTAAAGAGGGTCATACAAAAGCTTATAGTTGACCCTTTGAGCTTAAAGGTGATACAGAGAGAATTCAAAGAAGGGGATAAAATTACAGTAGACGTTAAGAATAGAGAGATTGTCTTTAAAAAATAAAAGGAGGCGCAATGCGAGTAGATGTTTCTTATAAAAATTTGGAAAAAAGCGAATTTCTGGAAAACGTTCTGGATAAAGACCTTGAAAAAATAGAGCGCCGCGTGCAGATGTTTCGTAAGGATGACCCAATACACGTGGCTGTGCATATTGAGAAAAGCCCGCACAGGGAAGAGTATACCTGCAGCGCCCATATATATCTTCCGCAGCATGTGTTGCGGGCAGGAGAGAAAGACAGGCGCGCATCAAGCGCAATAAACAGCACATTTTCCGCGCTCAGCAAGCAGCTGGATAAGCTTAAATATAAGGTTGAAAAGCATCTTCAAAAAAAGACAATTTCTCCGAAAGAGCTGCCCGAAGGACCGCAGGTTTTATAATTAAAACGTGCGAATAAAGAGTTTCTTGACTGTTAAATATTTGTATGTTAATATCTTTGGCACTCTTAAGCTGAGAGTGCTAATGCACGAATAAGCACGAATTGGAAACGAATATTCACGAATGGGAGAGGAGATTTATTCGTGGTAATTTGCCTCCTGATTCGTGGTAATCAGTGATACTATATATGGCAAAAGTAGTAGATACAAAAGAAAGAGAATTAGAAATTTTAAATTTGGTGGTTGAGGCCTATATTAAGGAAACAAAACCCATAAGCTCCACTCATCTTTGCCAAAAATATAAACTTCCTTATTCTTCGGCTACCATAAGAAATGTAATGGAAACACTTGAGAAGAAAGGTTTTCTTTCCCATATTCATACCTCATCCGGAAGGGTGCCCACCACAAAAGGTTTTAAGCAGTATGTGGAGTGCCTTAAGAAAGAAGAAATTGTAAAGAACTATCCGGTAGAGCTTGAATCGTACAACACAATTCAGGACAACGGCCAGATTATAACCAATGCTCTTGACGCTTTGGCGATAAAAAGCGGCTACGCTTCATTTCTTGCGATATCAGGCAAAGACCACAAATTATTCTTTAGGGGCGCGCGGTTTATCCTGGAGCAGCCGGAATTTGAAGATATGCGGCGCCTTAAAAATGTTTTCTACGCGCTTGAAGTTAAATTGAACCAGATAGAGGAATTGCTTCTCAATTATTTTGACGAACAAGTAAAAATTCTGGTCGGAGATGAAATAGGGTTTGACGAAATATCTGATTGTTCGCTTGTTGTATCCGGAAGCGGCAAGGCAAAAGTTTCATATGCGCTGGCTCTTTTAGGGCCGATGAGAATGGATTATGTAAGGGCGGTTTCCTGTCTTCAGTCCATTAAATGCCAGCTTGAATCTGTTATTGAAGATACTTTATGAACCCCGTTATTCCTAAATACATTATGACTATATGAAAAAATTGATATATGTAGCGATAGCAAGAGCTGGGGTGAACGGACAAAGTTAGAATAAAGGAGGAATAACGGGGTGAACAACGATAAAGCAAAAAACAATAAAAATCATAAAGAAGAGCCGGTAAAGGAAGAAAAAAAAGAAGAGTCTTGTTGTCCGCAGGCTCACGGCAAAGAAAAAGAAGATTACAGCGTTCTTTGGGAAAAATATGTGCGTATGTGCGCGGATTTTACCAATGCCAGAAAACGCTGGGACAGGGAAAAAGATGATTTAATAAAATTTTCTACATCTTCTTTGATGCGCGAACTTTTGATTGTGCTTGATGAGGCGGAGCAGGCGTTAAAAATGGTGAAGGAACACGGCAATATAGAAGAAATCATAAAGGGCCTTGAAATGACTTACAATAATTTTCTGAATCTTCTTAAAAAAAGAGGGTTGATGCCGATTGAAAGTGTGGGCAGGTTTTTTGATCCGCATTTGCACGAAATAATAGCCACCAAGGAAGTGAATGACAAAATAGAAAAGCCTATAGTTTTGGAAGAGGTTCAAAGAGGCTATATGCTTGAAGATAAAGTTCTCAGGCCTTCTAAAGTAATTGTGGGCATTGAGAAGCAGGTTGCAGAAGATAAGGAAGAAAAAAAAGAAGAGAAGAAACAGGAAACAAAAGATAATAACTCGCAAAAACAAGAATAGCTTACAGGAGGTGTATCATGGCGAAGGTAATTGGTATTGATTTAGGAACTTCAAACTCGGCAGCAGCGGTAATGGAAGGCGGTAGGCCCGTAATTATTCCTTCAGCGGAAGGAGCCGGAGTCGCCAGCGGAAAAGCTTTTCCTTCTTTTGTTGCTTTCACAAAAGACGGTCAGAAACTTGTAGGAGAACCTGCAAGGCGCCAGGCAGCGATAAACCCTGAAGGAACTATCTTTGCGGCAAAACGCAAAATGGGAACAGATTATAAATTTAACGTGTTCGGCAAAGAATATACGCCTCAGCAGATTTCAGCTTTTATTTTACAAAAAATTAAACAGGACGCAGAAGGCTATCTCGGAGATAAAGTTGAAGAAGTAGTTATCACCTGTCCGGCTTATTTTGACGATAATCAGAGAACCGCGACAAAAGACGCCGGAGAAATTGCAGGGCTTAAGGTGCTTCGTGTTATTAATGAGCCTACGGCAGCCTGCCTTGCTTACGGGCTTGAGAAAGCCGGGAAAGAATTAAAAATTATGGTTTTTGATTTCGGCGGCGGAACGCTTGACGTTACCATTATGGAAATGTGGAAAGAAGGCGGATTTAAAGTAATGGCGACAAGCGGCGATACGCAGCTTGGCGGAACGGATATGGATAACGCTATAATTGATTACATCGTAAATCAGTTTAAGCGCGAAACCGGAATTGATTTACGTGATGACAAAATGGCAATGCAAAGAGTCAGGGAGGCTGCGGAAAAAGCAAAGGTGGAGCTTTCAAGCACTCTTACAACAGACATAAATCTTCCTTTTATAACCGCAGATAAGACCGGCCCTAAACATATGACAATGTCAATTAACAGGGCAAAAATAGAAGAACTGGTCGGTCCCATTGTTGAGCGCTGCCGCCATCCGCTTGAGCAGGCGCTTCGCGACGCTAAAGCCGCATTTGAGAAAGAAGGCGTGTCGTTTAGCGACAAAACATCCATAGACAAAATCATTATGGTAGGCGGGCCTACAAGAATGCCGATAGTCCAGAAATTTGTTGAAGAATATTTCGGCAAGAAAATTGAGCGCGGCGTTGACCCTATGGAATGCGTTGCGCTTGGCGCTGCAGTCCAGGCAGCAATTATAAAAGGCGACGTAAAAGATGTTTTGCTTCTTGACGTAACACCGCTTTCCCTGGGATTAGAAACCTTAGGCGGAGTCAACACAAAGCTTATTGACAGGAATACAACCATACCTACCAGAAAGTCGCAGATTTTTTCAACTGCTGCCGACAATCAGACAGCTGTTACCATACGCGTAATCCAGGGAGAGCGTCAAATGGCTGATGCTGAAGGCAATGTTGAGCTGGGCAGATTTGATTTAGTCGGTATTCCGGCAGCACCGCGCGGAGTGCCTCAGATTGAAGTTTCCTTTGACATAGATGCAAACGGAATAGTGCATGTTTCGGCCAAAGATTTAGGCACGGGGAAAGAGCAGTCCATACGCATCACGGCTCCCAAGAAACTTTCAAAAGAAGAAATAGATAAAATGGTCCACGATGCCGAAAAGTTTGCGGCAGAAGACGCAAAGAAAAAAGAAGAAGTTGAAACCATAAACCAGGCGGATCAGCTGATTTACGCAACAGAGAAATCATTGAAGGATTATGGCGATAAAGTTTCGCAGTCCGAACGCGCAAATATTGAAGCGAAACTCAACGATTTAAAAACCGCCGTCAAAGACAAGAACTTAAACATGATTAAAAAGGGCATGGAAGATTTAACAAAGGCAGCGCACAAGCTTGCTGAAGAGATTTATAAAAATACCGCTCAAAAACAGCAGCAGGGACAAAGCCAGGCCCAGGCAGGACAGGGGCCTCAGCAGAGCGCGCAGGAAGAGCCAAAAGAGAAAAAAGAAGACATTATAGACGCTGATTTTAAAGAAGAAGGCGGGAAAAACTAAATCGGTATCACGTATCAGGTAGCAGGTAACACGTCAGGAAAACAAAAAATAATCAAGCGTGATACGTGTTACGTGATACGTGCAACGTAAATAGTGGCGATGAGTACACAGAAAGATTACTACGAAATTCTGGGAGTTAAGAAAACTGCTTCTGTTGAAGAAATAAAGCGGGCATACAGGCAGCTCGTTATGCAGTACCATCCTGACAGGGTGCCCCAGGAAAAGAAAAAAGAAGCAGAAGAAAAATTTAAAGAGCTTTAAGAAGCTTACGCGGTTTTAAGCGATCCAGGCAAAAAGCAGCTCTATGACCAGTATGGACACGCGGGCGTTGATTCGCGCTATTCAACTGAAGATATTTTCAAGGGGGCTGATTTTTCCGATATTTTCAGGGGCCGGGGCCAGGCCCAGGGCGATTTCGGAAGCATTTTTGAAGAATTTTTTTCAGACCTTGGTTTTGATGTTTTCGGCGGCGCCGGCCGCTCCCAAGGAGGCCGCAGGCGCCACGGCGAAGATATCCAGTTTGAAATAGCAATAACTCTTGAGGAGGCAGCTTTCGGAGCAGAGAAGGAAGTTTCTTTCTATCACTACGAAAATTGCACTCAATGTAACGGCAGCGGCGCGCAGCCCGGTTCAAAAAAAGAAACCTGCCCGACATGCAGAGGAAGGGGGGTTGTTTCAAGCGGTATGGGTTTTATAAGTTTTACGCAAACCTGCCCTAATTGCCGCGGAGAAGGCGCAATTTTCAAAAATCGCTGCACAAAATGTTCCGGCCAGGGAAGAGTTAAAATTAAAAAACAGCTTAAGGTAACCATACCTCAGGGTGTTGACAGCGGTTCTGTTCTTCGCCTAAAAGGAGAAGGCAACTACGGCGAAGGGGGCTATGGAGATTTATATCTGCACATAGAAGTAAAACCCCATATACTTTTCCAAAGGGAGGGAGACGACATTAAGTGCAAGGCAAAAATAAATGTATTTAAGGCTATGCTGGGCGCTGAAATTGAAGTGCCTACTTTATCCGGTAACGTCAAAATGAATATTCCAGCCGGAACCCAGCCAAACGCAACTTTCAGGCTACGAGGCAAAGGCATGGCTAACTTACGCACTAAAAGAGTAGGTGATGAACTGGTTGAGATTGAAATAGAGATACCGAGAAGATTATCCAACAACGAGAGAAACGTTTTACTTGAACTGGCAAAAGAACGGGGCGAATCTTAAAGCGCGGACATATACGAATTCAAAACTAATTCCAGGAATACGATTTATCCTTGGGAAGTGAGCTGCTGTTTCGCGGCACTTAGTGTTTAATCTTGCAACTTGCAGCTTTGTGTATATAATATCAGGGAGGTTTTTTCTATGCCTACATACGATTATGAATGCACCAAATGCGGGCACTGTTTTGAAGCTTTTCATAAAATAAGCGAACAAGTAAAAATAGAATGCCCAAAATGTAAAACGAAAGCCAAAAAAAAGATAGGCGCAGGCAGCGGCCTGATTTTTAAGGGGAGCGGTTTCTATATCACGGATTACAAGAAAAACAAATCCTGTGATTGTTCGCACAGCAAACACTGCAACAAGAAATAGCCGGTCACCTTTTTTAGACATTATAAACCGCGCAAAACTTAAAACACAATGACAGATACAATCAGGCCTTTTAAGGCTACCTATTACAATCCGTCGCTTTTCAAAAAGCTTTCAGCACTTACCTGCCCCCCGTATGACGTTATCAGCAGGACACAGCTCGCTTTACTTAAGAAGAAATCTCCTTACAATTTTTCCAACGTTCTTATCGCAAAAGACAATAGTTACAAAGAAATCGGAAATCGCCTTCGCAGCTGGATAGCCAAAAAAGTATTGGTTAACTCCGAGGAAGACTGTATTTTTCTTTATGAACAGAAATTCAAAATAGGCAATGCAAGATACAGCCGCTTTGGTTTTCTTTCGCTTTTAAAAATGAATGCCAAAGGGGCGATTTTTCCGCACGAATATACCTTAAGCGCGCCTAAAGAAGACCGCAGAAAAGTAATTGAAGAGGTTGAAGCTAATTTAAGCCCGATATTTGTGATAGCGCCCAAAAAAATTAATTATTTCCATGCGCTGTATGCGCGCCGCAAAAAAACCAAGCCGTTTATGAAATTCAAGGACTTGGATTCAAACGATAATTCTGTCTGGAAAATAACCGACAAAGAAACAATTAAGAAAATATGCTCCGAAGTAAACGGGAAAAATCTTGTAATAGCAGACGGCCATCACCGCTTTGAGGTGTCTTTTGGATATTATAAAAGAAACAAAAGCCGTTTTAAAAATTTAAATTATATAATGACTTACATAACAGACGCTCAGCCCGGACTTGTGATACTCCCCACGCACAGGGTAATTTCCGTGCCTGATTTCGGCGCCGCAGTTTGCGCACTTAATAAATATTTTTCCATAGACGAAGTCAAAAATGACGCTGTTCTTATGGGTAAGCTTGAGAAGGAAAGGAAATTTTCCTTCGGTATTTACCATAAGTCAAAATTTTATTTCGTGAAATTAAAAAACGAAGCAGTAATTGAAAAGCTTTTCCCGGGCTCGCCGTATAAAAAGCTTAATACGTATCTCCTGCATCAGCTGGTTTTTTCTATGTTTAAAACAGAGGGGGGTATCCAGTATACACACGATATAAAGGAAGCCGAAAAATTCGCGGGTAAAGATAAAACAGCTTTTATTTTAAAAGCGGTGTCGCTTCCCGCGGTATTTGAAATTGCAAACAAGGGCTACCGCCTGCCGCAGAAATCAACGTATTTTTACCCCAAAGTTTCCAGCGGTATAGCCATAAGAAGGTTTGGGGTTTAAGTTGTATAAAGGTTGAATTCAGGTAAAATATTCTTATGCGTATATTCAAAAAACCTTTTCGCTACACTTTAGCAAGAAAGAAAAAAGAAATACCTGACGGGCTTTGGAGCAAGTGCCCCAGCTGTTCCCACCTTATCTTCAATAAGATATTACGCGAAAATTCAAAAGTATGCCCGAAATGCAATTATCATTTTAGTTTAGTCTGCTGGGAGCGCGTAGAGCTTCTTGCTGACACCGACACATTTGTTGAGCTTTACAAAGATTTAGTGTCAGCTGACCCCCTTAATTTCGCAGGCCCAAAATCTTATAAGGATAAACTGAAAGAAGATACCGAAGCAACAGGGCTTAAGGATGCGATAATAGTGGGGGATGCGAAGATAGATAAAAAAAATGTTGCCCTCGGAGTGACGGACTCGCGTTTTATCATGGGCTCAATGGGCTCTGTGGTAGGTGAAAAAATTACCCGTCTTATAGAGCATGCGATTGCAGAAAAATTGCCGGTTATACTTGTTTCAGGTTCAGGAGGCGGAGCCAGAATGTATGAAGGGCTGCTTAGCCTCATGCAGATGGCAAAAACCTGCGGAGCTCTGGAGCGTCTTAAGGAGGCGCGTCTTCCTTTTATCTCGGTGCTCACGCATCCGACCATGGCAGGAGTTATGGCGTCATTCGCAGGGATAGGGGACGTGATTATCGCAGAGCCGGGCGCATTAATAGGCTTTACCGGGCCGCGTGTTATTAAACAGACAATAAAACAGGATTTGCCCAAAGGTTTTCAGACTTCGGAATTTAACCTTGAGCACGGGCTTTTGGATATGGTTGTAAGCAGAAAAGATTTAAAAGCGACTTTATCCAAATTATTAAATTATTTGACTTGACATATCTTTAAGTAAAACATAAAATTATCCTTTGTTTGGTATCGTTATTACAATCATTGTATTCCCGCTTTAATCTATTTAAAATATGGCACAAGTAAGCCTTAAAAATGTAGTAAAACAGTATAACGGAGATTCAGTCGCCGTTAAAAATGTAAGTCTGGGCGTTGAAAACAAGGAATTTCTTGTTTTGCTTGGGCCATCCGGATGCGGTAAGTCAACTACGCTGCGCATGATAGCCGGCCTTGAAAACCCTACAGACGGACAAATTTATATAGGCGACCGCCTGGTGAATGAAGTTCCTGCCAAAGACAGAAATATCGCGATGGTTTTTCAAAACTACGCGCTTTATCCCCATATGTCAGTTTATGAAAATATGGCATTTGCTCTTAAGCTGCGCAATTACGCAAAGACCGATATAGATAAACGCGTAAAAGAAGCAGCACAGATATTAAGCATAGCGCACTTATTAAACAGAAAACCAAGAGAACTCTCAGGAGGAGAACGCCAGAGAGTTGCGGTTGGCCGGGCGATTGTGAGAAAGCCGTTGGTTTTTCTTTTTGACGAACCTTTGAGCAATCTTGACGCGAAACTGCGCGTTCAGATGCGCACTGAAATTCATAAACTGCATCTTAAGATCCAGACCACCATGATTTACGTAACGCACGACCAGACAGAAGCAATGACGCTGGGAGATAGAATTGCAGTTATGAAAGACGGCAATCTGCTTCAGCTGGATACGCCGTTAAATGTATATAATAATCCTGTCAATAAATTTGTAGCCGGATTTATAGGCTCTCCACCCATGAATTTTTTCAAGGGAAAAGTTATAAAGAAAAACGGCGGGCTTTATTTTGACGAAGGAAATTTCAAGATAAAAATACTTGAAGGAATGTATGATAAGCTTAAAAGTTATGTAGACAAAGATGTGATAGTCGGCCTTAGGCCGGAAAACATCTATGATAAATTATTTGCATCAAACTCTACTCCTGAAAACACGGTTGCCGTAGTCTGCGATGTAGTTGAAACTATGGGTTCTGAAAACTATGTTTATCTTTCTACCGGCAAACATATCTTTGTGGCAGTGGTTGAAGCTTCAAACATACCTTCTATCGGAAGCATGATAGAGGTTGTTTTTGACATGAAGCGAGTTCACTTTTTCGACCCGTCCAGCGAAGAAACCATTGTATAATTTTATAGCGATTTTAAGCTTGCTGTTGTTTTTGAGCGTTGCCGCAATGAGCGCTATTGCCGGCAAGCTTAGTTTTTTATTTTATGCCATAAGTGCAATAGCCCTTCTGATAATTTTCTGGGTATTCCGCAGAATTAATTTCAAAATCGCCTCAAACTTTCAGGCCGAAACTGACAAGCTTGAAGAAAAAATAAACCTTCTGTCCCAGGATATCTGCGAAAAAAATAAAATTTCTGTTTTACTCCCGGAAAAATCAAAAAAGATAGAGTCTCTTTTTGATGTTTCCCATGAACTCATAGAACTATACAATTTCCAGGAAATATTGGATTTCCTGCTTAAGTCTTTATGCCAGCTGTTTCCCTCAGCAGACAATATTATGCTTTTTACTCTGCATAAAAATTCGCTTTCTCTTGAGCGTTCGTTTAAAAAAGAGGAGCGTATAATTAAGGAAAAATGCGGAGATATTATTGAGAAATGGCTGATTAAGCACAATCAATCCCTTATAATAGACGATCTTCTTAAGGATTTCAGGTTTGATTGCAATAAAATAGCGGCTTTCCGCGAAAGGAAAATACGCTCGCTTATAGCAAGCCCTATTGCGGTCGGAGACACGCTTATCGGCACTGTGCGTATTGAAAACAGCGCGATTTCGTCTTTTTCTTTTGACGACTCCCGTCTTCTTCGCGACCTTTGCGATTTGGCTGCTGTTGTTCTGGAGAGAGCGCTGCTTTTTTCAAAAGCGGAGGAGCTCGCCATACGCGATTCGCTTACGTTCCTTTTTGTAAAAAGCCACTTCTATAAACGCGTTGAGGAAGAACTCAAGCGCGCAAAATATAAAAACAGCAACCTCGGAGTGATTATGATTGATATAGATGATTTCAAGAAAATAAATGACACTTACGGCCATATTGTCGGAGATATTATTTTAAAGCGGCTGTCTGCTGTATTGATTGAAACAGTCGGTTCGGCCGGAGATGTCATCGCAAGATTCGGAGGGGAAGAGTTTGTGGTTGCGCTTATTGAGTGCAGCAAAGAGAGGCTCATAGAGGTTGCGCAGAATATACAAAAGAATACCGAGCGCGCCAAAGTGAGTTTTCGCAGAAAAAATATAAATTTCACGGTATCTATCGGAGCTGTGTTGTATCCCGAAGACGGGCTTATGCTAAACGATTTAATTAACCGGGCCGACCAGTATTTGTATAAAGCCAAAAAGGAAGGCAAAAATAAAATATGTTTTACCGGGCAGTAACTTTTTTGCCGGTGGTATTATTCTTTATTGAGGAAATGCTTCTCCTGAGGGCATTTTTAAAAAGAAACTCCGTAAAGAAGGAGCATCTGCTGGCCAAAATAGAAGTGTTAGACAAAGAATTAAGCCCTGTAAAGAAAAACATAGACAGCATGGAAAAGGGGATGTCCGAACATTTCTTCTTCTATGATCTTATGCGTAAAATTTCACCGTTTCTTACGAAGAAAGAACTTCTAAAGGTATTTTCTGAAGAAATAAAATACCTGGGGGAAGTGGAAAGTGTTGAGCTTTGCCCGCCGCAGGACAAAGCCAAGTATCTGGAGTTTATATTTGACGGAGAAGAAAACGGGTTGTACGTGAAAACTTCTTCAAAGAAAATCATAGAGCATCAGGAGGTTTTAAGGAAATTGCTTGAGCTTTGTCTTGAGAGGATTAACCTCTATGACAGATTTCAGCAGCTTTCAATATACGATAGCCTTACCGAAACATATAACCGCCGTTATTTTGTGATGCGGTTTATGGAAGAGTTTGAGCGCGCAAAAAGTTTTTCCCTGAAGCTTTCAGCGCTTATGATTGATGTGGATAATTTTAAGAAAATAAATGATACGTACGGCCATCTGGTGGGAGACGCGGTTTTAAAAGAAATAGCAAAAATTATAAAAGAAAATATACGGGAAATAGATTCTTTGTCCAGGTTCGGCGGGGAAGAGTTCGCCCTTATCCTGCCTGAAACCGATAAAATGGCGGCAATCGTGGTGGCGGAAAGAATACGCAGCAAAATTTCCCAACAGATAATAAAAGCGTTTGACGAAACTCTTGGGGTTACCATAAGTGTGGGCGTAAGCAATTTTCCGCAGAACACGCTATATTCCGATGTTTTGATGGAAACAGCGGATAAAGCGCTGTACCAGGCAAAAAATTCCGGCAGGAATAAAGTGTGCTGGTTTTAATTCCAGTTTGCAATTAAATATTTTTCTGCTATAATTCTATTCCTTATGAGCAACAGGCTTGAACAATACTTTTTGGACGCGCAAGGCAAAGGGAGAGAGGAGCTTTCCTCAAATAATCCTTACGTAAAGATAGGCTTTGATAACGGCAAAAAACGCCTTGGTTGGGTAAGGGTTACTGCGTTTTCCCTGATAAAAGATTCATTGGAGGAGATTTCGCCTCTTCTTGAAGGAAAAGAAAATTTTATTTTCATAGGAATGGGCGGCTCAATTAACGGAATTAAAACGCTTTTTTATCTTTTCAAGGGGCATAAACTTTTTGCTCTTGACAGCCTTGACCCCGCCGCAGTAAAAGCAATACTTAAAAAAATAAAAAATATAAAAAAAACTCTGGTTGTTTCTATATCAAAATCAGGCACAACCCAGGAGACCCAGCTGTTATCAATGACTTTGCGCGAAGTTTTCGGGAAAGACTGGCCTAAACACTTTTTATGGCTCGCAGACCCTTCGGCATTTGAGAAGCTTGATTCTTTGGGATGGCAGCCTGCAGAGAGGATGCCCATTCAATTTGACGCGCAGACTGACGTAGGAGGAAGGTTTTCCTGCCCCCATACGCTTATATTTTTCCTTCCCTTATTCGTGCTGCTTAAGAACGACATGTCAAAGCTAAAAGAAGTATACGATGCTTATTTATCGTCTCTTGAGAATGCCAGGGCAGAGGCGTATTCGCTTGCGGAAAAATATAAAGACAAAGATCCTGCGTATTTCTTCCCGCAGGTATCCCCAAGCCTTGGGGAAAGTTTTTCTTCGTGGATTGTGCAGCTTTTCCAGGAATCTTTGGGCTCAAAAAAAGAAGGCTTCAAAATTAAGACTACATGCCTGCTTAAAAAGAAAAACAATTCCTTCCTGCCGGTTAAGCTTAAAGCAAAAATAAAAAATCCGGTTGCTTCTCTTATGAGCCAGATGTATTTTTTTCAGGTTTTCATCGCTTTTTACAGCGCCTTCAAAGACATAAATTTTGTTGACCAGGAGTTTGTTGAGAAATATAAAGACGCAATGAGAAAAATAGAGGGCAGTAAAACCGATGATATAATTTCATTAAGCCTGCCCAAGATTATCAAGGAAGTGAAAGGAAAAATTGCCGGAAAGCAGAAATTTATAGAAGTAGTCCTTTATTTTCATCCTTCCAAAGAAACTATAGCTAAGGTAAATCAGGCATTCAGCAAGGCGTTTGCTGACAGAATGATTTTCGTTTTTGTCGGCAGCGACTGGAACCATCATTCTTACCAGGCGGCATTTGCAGAAAAAAATACTTTTTATGTATTTTTGCTTGCTTCAACCTACGACGATAATGTAAAGAATATTTCCCGGGAAACACTTAATAAGAATATAGAGAAACTAAAAATTATCAGTAAAGCTACCCACCTTACCCTTAAAGACAAATCTCTTCTTTTCCGTCTGGTGTAAGATTTACCCCTATTAATTAATTCAAGGCTCATTGCGTATTCATGTTAGTGCAAGGATATAAAAATATAACCCTGACTAAAGCTAACGCTATTTAAATAGAATGTTGTTGATAAGTTATTAAGTTGTCAGGTTGATAAGTTCAGATATTAATGAACTATTAGATGATGACTTTTTAAGCCTATCAACCTATAAGCCTATCAACATACTACCAACTTAATTTTTTGCTTTTTGCGCAGGGAATGATATAATTTTTGTTATGAAAAGATTATACTTTTTAGCCATAATTTTGCTTTCTTGCGCCTGCGCTACAACTTCCGGAGGATACCGCACGGGCTATGGCTCATCGGATTATATCTATATAGGAGATTTCTGCAAAAGGCATAATCTACAGTACGATTTTGATACTTTGGATGATGTGGTGAAAATCTTCTCAAAAGAAAAAGATATACGGTTGATTCTTAATTCAAATATAGCCTATTTTAACGGTTCAACTATAAGCCTTCCAGATTCCCCGAAATATGTCAATGGAAAGCTGTTTGTGCCAAGCGGCCTTGAGAGAAAAATCTTCGCACAAGAGCCGGTACTTTATAAATCAATATTTACTATACATACTGTCGTCGTTGACCCCGGGCACGGAGGAAATGACCCGGGCGCAATTTCTTGCCGGGGAATGAAGGAGAAGGATCTAAATTTAAAGATAGCGAAATACCTTAAAGAGGAACTGGAAGCGCGCGGTTTTAAGGTAATACTTACGCGCGACAGGGATGTTTTTATTTCGCTTCAGGGAAGAGTAAATGTGGCTAAGCGCAATAAGGCGGATATTTTTGTAAGCATACACGGAAATTCCAACCGTTCAAAAAATATGAAAGGCGCAGAAGTGTATTACCTTTCGCCTAACCGTTTTAACAGCCAGGAGCGCGCGCTTAAACTTACCAAAGAGGAAAATTTCTGCCCCGGCAGGATTAATCCTGATGCAGAGGCGATACTTTGGGATTTACTGCTTACCAAAAATTATTCATTGTCCGTTGAGCTGTCCCATTCGCTTTATTTTTCTTTCAAAAACATGGGGTTTTACGTAAAACCGCCGAAACGCGCGCCTTTCTATGTATTGCGCCTCGCTTATGTGCCTTCGGTTTTGGTTGAGACCGGATATCTGAGCAATAAATACGAAGAAAAATGGTTGCGCAAAGATTCTTACCAAAGGCAGATAGCAGAAGCGATTTCGCTGGCGGTGGTATCAATGAACAGGCAGTATAATAGTTTTGCGGCCAAAAGCGATAAATCTAAAAACTGACTATAGAGCAATTTAATTATGAAAAACAAAGCAATAGGAATTTTCGATTCCGGAGTAGGTGGGCTCACTGTTTTTAAGGAAATAGAAAAGCTGCTGCCTGATGAGGATATCATTTATTTCGGAGACACAGCAAGGGTTCCGTATGGCAATAAATCAAAATCCACGATAATAAAATTCAGCACCGAAAGCATACTTTTTCTGCTTAAGAAAAAAGTAAAAATAATAGTTGTTGCCTGCAACACCGCATCAGCGCTTTCGCTTGATGCACTTTCCGGAATGTTCAGCGTACCTCTTATAGGCGTTATTGAGGCCGGTGCCCGCAAGGCAATTAAAGCAACCAAAAATAAAAAAATCGCGGTTGTCGGGACCAGGTCAACAATAAACAGTAAAAGTTATGAAAACGCAATCCTAAAGAACGAAAAAAAAGCAAAAATTTATTCAAAAGCCTGTCCTTTGTTTGTGCCTTTGGTTGAAGAGGGGATTTTGGAGGGTGAAACTACGCGCGGCGTTGTTGAAATGTATCTAAAAAGCCTTAAATCTACCGGAGCAGATGTGATTATCTTAGGCTGCACGCATTATCCGCTTTTGAAAAAACAGATTGCCTCGTATCTTAAGGGGGTTTATATCGTTGACTCGGCAACTGAAGTTGCATTACACGCCAAAGAAATACTTGCGCAAAATAATATCCTGAAATTGAGCAAAAATAAAACCGGTAAGCGCGAATTTTACGTAAGCGACGAGCCGAAAGCTTTTATGGGGCTTGCAAGATTGTTTTTAAAAAGAGAGATACCCTTGCCAAAAGTTGTAAATAACCTGCAATAATATAAATAGACTTATGTATAGGGTAAAAATAACTTCAAACTTCAGCGCGGCGCATTTTTTGCGCGGATATCAGGGGAAATGCGAAAATCTTCATGGGCACAACTGGAAAGTCGAGGTCTTGATTTCTTCGGATAAGCTTGATTCCTGCGGTATGGTTGTGGACTTTGGCGAATTAAAAAAAATTACCGGAAAAATCCTTGATGAGCTGGACCATAAACATCTAAATGAACTGCCGTATTTTGCTCAAAATAACCCGAGTTCTGAAAATATAGCCTGCCATATATTCAACAAGTTAAAAGCAGAGCTTAGGGAAAGAGCCAGGCTTGAAGAAGTTAGCGTGTGGGAAACGGATAATTCCTGCGCTTCTTATAAAGAAACAGTATAGATAATTGCCATGTCTGTCAATAAAAACGCCGTTATACTTTTATCCGGCGGTCTTGATTCGGCTGTTACCTTGTACTACGCCAAAAGCAAAGGTTATAAGCCTGCCGCCCTCATATTTGATTATAACCAGCGGCACAGGAAAGAGATAAAATCTGCCGTGCGCATTGCGGCGTTGAATAATCTAAAATATTATGTTATAAAAATAGGGTTAGGCTGGGTTAAATCAAGCTTGACCGACAGAAAAATAAAAGTAGTTTCCGGCAGAAACCTTAAGAGCAAAAAAATACCGCTTACGTATGTTTCGGGAAGAAACATAATTTTTTTAAGTTATGCTGCTTCCTTTGCGGAAAGCATAGGCGCAAAATCAATATTCATCGGAGCACACATAGAGGATTATTCAGGTTACCCTGATTGCAGGCCGCAATTTTTAGAAAGTTTTAAAGAGGCAATTAATGAAGGCTTAAAATGCAAAGGCATAAAAATCAAAACCCCCTTGCTTCATAAAAGTAAAAAAGAAATAATTGAGCTTGGGCTAAAGCTTAATGTTCCGTTTAAATATACCTGGTCGTGTTATAAGGGCGGTAAAGCGCCCTGCGGCAAATGCGATAGTTGCCGGTTCCGCATTCAGGCATTTCGTCAACTTGGAATGGAAGACCCGTTGCTGGCAAAAATGTCTCACGTAACAAGTGGCGCGTAACACGTTTTTAAAAAGACGTGTTACCTGATACGTGATACGTGCTACTAATAATGAACAGTATGAAAGCAAAGATTTCAGAAATTTTTAAGAGTATTCAGGGCGAAGGAGTTTATCAGGGCGTTGAGCAGGTGTTTGTGCGGTTTTATGGCTGCAATGTTCATTGCTCGTTTTGCGATACAAAGCTAACCGGTTATAGCGAAAAAACAGTTAATGAAGTACTGGATGATATTGTTTCTCTTGGCGAGTGCGGTTCTGTTTCTTTAACCGGAGGAGAGCCTCTTGTGCAGGCTGATTATGTAAAAATTTTAAGCGCAAAGCTGAAAGCCATGGGCAAAATAGTTTATCTTGAAACAAACGGAATAATGTATGAAAGCTTAAAAGAAGTTATTGACTATATTGATGTGGTTTCAATGGATTTTAAACTTCCCTCTTCAACCAAATTGATAAATTTCTGGCAGGAACATGAGCGGTTTTTGGAGGTTGCAAAAGCTAAAGAAGTATTTGTTAAGGCTGTAATCGGCAAGGGCACGGAAAGAGAAGACATTATTGAGTCTATAAGAATAATTAAAAGAATAAAGCCTGATACGCCGTTTGTGCTTCAGCCGCAAAATCCTTTTGAGGAGTTACTTTCGGAAAAGCTTGTCTTTCTTTCAGATATCTGTCTAAGGGAGCATATAGATGTAAGGACTATGTGCCAATTGCATAAAATACTTGGTGTTAAATGAAACAATTTTCAAAACACGATATTGAGTCGCTGGTTAAGGAAGCAAATTTTTCGCTAAGAAAAGACGTAAAGAAATTGCTGGCTAAAGCTTATGCTGTTGAAACAAACAGAAAGGCAAAAAAAGCGCTGGGGCTGATTCTTGAAAATTCAGATATCGCGAAGAAAGAAAATCTTGCGATATGCCAGGATACCGGCCTTCCTGTAATTTTCATTGAAGCCGGCAGCAATGAAGCGCTATCCGGTAAGGTTATAAAAAATATTGAACAGGAAGTTTCGTCGGCTTATCGCAGGAATTATCTGCGGCCTTTTGCTGTTTCGCCGCTTTTGCGCAAGCACCCTTCGTATAAAGGCGTGATTACGCACGTTGAGTTTAATCCCGGTAAAAAAGGCGTAACTATTACTATATTCCCAAAGGGGTTTGGAAGCGAAAATAAGTCCCGGCTTAAGATGTTTAATCCGACTGCTGATTTTTCTGAAATTGAAGATTTTGTTATTGAAAGCGTTAAAAAAGCAGGGCCTGAAGCGTGCCCTCCTTTTGTAGTGGGGATTGGAATCGGAGGCACTTCTGATTACGCGCTGCTTCTGGCAAAAAAAGCGCTGATTGGAAGAGTGGATCTTCCCAGTAAAGACGGATTTTTAAAAAATACTGAAGAAAGGCTGCTTAAAAAAATAAACGCTTTAGGCATAGGGCCGATGGGGTTGGGCGGCCGCACAACTGTTTTGGCGGTAAAAATAAAAACTGCCGCAACGCACATAGCGGGCCTTCCTGTGGGGATTAACATAAGCTGCCACGCGCTTCGTAGCGCCAGTAAAACATTATAGGATATACCAGAATGAAGAATAAATGGTTCCTTACAACAAGAATAATTACTTTGTTTGTGCTCTTTATAAATCTGCTGCTCTTGTTTCCTGTGAGCCGGCGCGCGCTTTTGCATGTTGACGATACTGTCCGTTTTTCATTTTTAAAGAGCCTGGTAATCTCTCCTTTGGGTTTTTATCAGGACCTTTCTCTTGTGCCGCAGCAGTTATTTTTTTCTTTTATAATTTCAACAATTGCGCTTTGCGTGCTTATCCTAATGTCAAAAAATTTTGCCAGGATAATATTTATTGTTTTCCAGTGCGCGATAATTTTATTTGGTATTATCGTTATGATTTTGTTTATAATAATAAGCAGGGAAAGCAGGATGTATTGGATTTTTGATACATTTATACGCATCTGTCTTTTCCCGTCTATTTATTGCGTGATTTTTTCCTTGCCTGGAGTACGGAAGAATTTTCAGAATGACAAATCCCCGGCGCCCGTGCGGCTAAAGCGAAACGGAATAAGAGTAAAACAACAAAAAACATGGAACACGAAATAGTAATACTTATATATAGTGACATCCTGCAAAAGCCCGCTGCTTTTTTACTTTCCGGACAAAAGGCGAAGGCGGATAAACTACGGAGGCTGCAATGAAGGCATCAGCATTGAGAAAGGGTTCGGTTATTGATGAAAAAGGCGATCTTTACATAGTTGTTGAGATGGATCACAGAACGCCGGGCAATTACAGGGCGTGCTATCAGGTCTATATTAAAAATCTAAAAGACGGCCGCGTTATAAAACAGCGTTATAATCCTGACGATGAAGTTAATGAAGCAAGGCTTGAGGCCCAAAACGCACAGTATCTGTACCACGATGACAGCGGTTACCATTTTATGGATATGGAAACCTATGACACGGTTATCTTAAATGAAGAATCTGTCGGAGATGCCAAAAATTATATAAAAGAAAATTCAGAAATAAAATTCCTTTATTATAACAATAAACCCGTTTCAATAGAGCTCCCGCCGAGGATTGACCTTACGGTAACGGAAGCCCCTGTTGGCTTAAGGGGAGATACTGAAGGGACCGCAAGAAAACAGATAACCGTTGAAACCGGCTACAAGCTTAATGTTCCGCTTTTTATAAAGGAAGGAGACGTAATACGCATAGATACCTCAACCGGAGAGTATGTAGGAAGAGCATGAGAAGGGCAAAAGGCAAAATTGGAGCAAAAGACATCGGTGCTCTTTTAACGCTTAGGGCTGGGGAGGAGATTTTGTTTTCCGGATATCTTTATACCGCAAGGGACCAGGCCCACAAAAGAATAGTTGAGCTTATCAAAAAAAATAAAAAACTTCCGTTTGATTTGAGTAATCAAATCATTTATTATTGCGGACCTACAGAAACGCCGGAAGGAAAAATAATCGGGTCCTGCGGGCCTACTACTTCAAGCCGCATGGACAGATTTGTTGAGCCGCTCTTAAAGGCAGGTGTTGCCGCAATGATAGGCAAGGGCAGAAGGTCAAAATCAGTGCGCGATTTGATAAAAAAACATAAGAGCGTTTATTTCGCGGCGCCGGCAGGATGCGGAGCGCTTTTAGCCAAAAAAGTTTTATCAAGGGAGATTGTGTGCTTTAAGGAGCTCGGACCGGAGGCCGTTTATAGGCTTAAGGTTAGAGATTTTCCTCTTGTTGTTGCCATAGACAGCAGGGGAAATGATTTGTATAAACATTTGGAGAAATAACCATGCTCCCAGCCTTTTTCTTTAACATAGTTAAACCGTTACTTAATTTCGGCTCTTTCGTGGTGTTTTTTCTGATTTTTGGGTTTATTGGCGTAAATTTTTATTTATCGGCAAAATCCAAGCAAAGGAAACTTCCTCTTGGTATTCTGCTCGTTTCAGTGCTTAATATTTCTGTAGGCGTAGTTTCTCTTATCGTTATGTTCCTGCTTAAAGAAACCAAATCTTTTGCGGATGGTTTCCTTCTAAGAGCCGGTATTTTTTTATTCGCAGCCGCAAATATTTTTCTTGGAATGATTCTGGTAAAGATTAAATCTTACGCAAAGATGGTGACGATAGGTTTCGTTGTTATTTTTGCCATCTCTGACGTTATACTTACTCTTACAACCGAACATTCAAAGCATATCCTGGGGTTACTTGGTTTTTACGCGGTGATATTCACTATGTATTATTTCGGCCTTAAAGACAAGTATTTCAGGACAAATGACAGGGAATTTTCTATGCGTGAAGACGCAGCCAAGAAAAAACAGTTTTCTTCCCTTACTGATTTTTTTCCTGAAGATAAAAAATAAGTTCTTAAACCAGCATTTCTTATTATAACTTTTTTAAAAGGAGTAAAATATGAAAAGAATTGACGGCAGAGGATTTGAAGAGCTTAGGAAAATAAAAATAGAACGAAATTATATGAAAAACGCCGACGGGTCATGCCTTATTGAATTCGGCTCAACCCGTGTTATATGTACTGCAACCATAGACAGAAACGTGCCGTTGTTTCTGCGTAATTCCGGAACCGGCTGGGTTACTTCAGAATACGGGATGCTGCCCCGCTCAACGCAGGTGCGTATCCCAAGAGACAGGAACTCAGGAAGAAACATTGAAATACAGCGCTTAATCGGCAGGTCTTTAAGGAGCGTGGTTGATTTAAGAAATATCGGGGAGAGAACAATCTATATAGACTGCGATGTCGTACAGGCTGACGGAGGCACACGCGTTTCTTCAATCGTCGGCGGCTTTTGCGCTCTTTGCGACTGCCTTCATAAATTGTTTAAGGCAGGCACCATAAGCAAAACGTGCGTAACTGATTTCCTTGGCGCTATAAGTGTCGGGATATGGAAAGGCAAATATATACTTGATCTAAATTTTTCCGAAGATTCAGATGCGGAAGTTGATATGAATATGGTGATGAAATCTTCGGGGGAATTTATAGAATTACAGGGAACAGGCGAGCACGGTTCGTTTTCAAAAGACGATTTAAACGCGCTGCTTGACCTTGGAAAATCAGGGATAGAGCAGATAATTGATATGGAAAGAAATCTTTTTAAGGATATACTCACAGGTATTTAATATGCCTAGTTTAGGCCGGCAAAAAGGGGGAGAAAATATGCGAATTGTAAAACTTATTTCATTAATCCTTAGCTTTTTTTTATTCGCAGGCTGCCTCACTGTTCATAAGAATAAAAACGAAAAACAAAAAAATATACAAACTTACCAGCTGGATTTAGACAGAGACAGGGCCCCGGAATTAATTGAGGTTGAGAATCGTTTTGAAACTTATGGCGATATTCTTATCCGGATTACCAAGCAACCGGCAAGAAGAAATGACGCTCCTAAGGTATTTAGCTTTAAAATCAAAGGCCAGCTCAACAAGGTTGAATTTGCGGATATGGGCTGCGATGGTTATAAACAAATGCTTATCTATTACGATACGGCAAATAATTTCATGCATCTTGTTATATATAAGCTTCAGGACGATAAAGTGTCGCAGCTTTTCCTGGCCAGCAGCAATTGCGACATAGAGGCTGACTTTACGACAGTGCCCCGTGTCAGGGTAGCCAGAAACGCTGACGGAGGAAGGGATTGTGCGGCTGTTTCCCGCGGCACTGACTGGGAAAGCTGGGCATGGGACGGAGAAAAATTCGTAAAAGAACAGTAGGCGTGGGCTTATTTTTTTTGAATTTATTGTCTTGACAATTAACACGTTAATCGTAAAATGGAATAATTTCCAGGACAAAGGCGTCCTTTCATCTGAGGGGGACGCTATTTTTTTTCTTCTGGTTGTTCAGTTTTTAAACATTTAGTGTATAAAATTTAAGCATATGAGCATAAAAATATTAGAGAAAAAAATATTGGCAGACGTATTGGGCTCAAAAATAGTGCAGATAAAAGTCCCGGCAAAAGATGTTGCTGCTTACGCAAAGGCCGGACAGTTTATAGTGCTTATGGTTGCTGAGGAAGGCGAACGCATACCTCTTACGATAGCCGGCGTGGATAAGGATAAAACAGCTATCACAATAATCTTTCAGGAAGCAGGCCTTACAACAAGGCTCCTGGGAAAACTTGAGCCGGGAGATTCTTTATACGCGTTAGCGGGCCCTCTGGGGCATCCTACGGAAATCGGAGAAAACGAAGATGTTTTTATAATCGGCGGCGGAGTAGGGATTGCGGAAATTTATCCGGTCGCCTGCGCGTTTAAGGCAAAAGGAAACCGCGTAACCACGATTCTTGGAGCGCGCACAAAAGAACTTCTTATTCTGGAAGAAGAGCTTAAAAAAGTATCGGACAATTTTTATATCACAACAGATGACGGCACTTACGGGCAAAAAGGATTTGTTACGGATGTTTTGAAAAATCTACTTGCTGCTAAAAAACCCTGCAATCTCGTCTACGCAGTCGGCCCCATACCTATGATGCGTAAGGTTTCAGAAACCACCAAACCGTTTAGCGTTAAAACGCTCGTTTCTTTAAATGCCCTGATGGTTGATGCAACCGGTATGTGCGGATGCTGCCGGGTCAGCGTTGGGGGGAAAACAAGATTTAGTTGTGTTGACGGCCCAGAATTTGACGCGCACGAAGTTGACTGGGATGAGCTTATAAAGAGAAATAAGATTTATTGCGATAAGGAACAGCATATCTGCAAATTGTCTTTTAAATAATAGAAATACAATGAGAAAAGAACCTGTAAAAATCAAGGAAGTTGAAGCGCCTGTCAGGAGCGGAAATTTTGAAGAAGTAATTTTAGGTTACAGCGAAGAGGAGGCGTTACGCGAAGCTGCGCGCTGCCTGCAATGCAAAAACCCTCTTTGTTCTTCAGGCTGTCCGGTTGGCATAGACAT
Source organism: Candidatus Omnitrophota bacterium (assembly GCA_028710385.1). Lineage (GTDB taxonomy): Bacteria > Omnitrophota > Gorgyraeia > Duberdicusellales > 4484-171 > JAJYOP01. The sequence continues at coordinate 5,416 of JAQTUC010000003.1, read as the reverse complement.
CAAAACATTTATTCATAAAATTACACAGAAAGATTACGCCGGAGCGTGCAGTACAATCCGGCAGAAAAATAATTTTCCTTCTATATGCGGAAGAGTGTGCCCTGCCGAATACCAATGCCGTAAAGCCTGCGTTCTTACGAAAAGAGGGGAGCGTTTTGCAACTCCTGAAGCAATAAATATTCATTTTCTTGAGCGCTTTGCCGGAGATTACGGAATGAATAATCCGGCTAACCGGCAATCCGGGGCTAAGTGCATAGATGCGAAAGCCAAAAAAGTAGCTATAGTAGGCTCGGGCCCTGCCGGCATTTGCTGCGCAGGCGAACTTGCCCGCGCCGGAATAAAAGTGGTTGTTTACGAGGGCCTGCATAAATTAGGAGGGGTGCTTCGTTACGGAATACCGCCTTTCAGGCTTCCCAGAAATATTCTTGATTACGAGATAGAATCGCTTAAAAAAATGGGCGTTGATTTTGTGCCCAATTTTATTGTAGGAAGGAATAAAAGCGTAGATGAACTGCTTAAGGAATTTTCTGCGGTATTTCTTGGCCTTGGCGCGGGAATTCCTTCTTTTCTCGGCATTAAAGGAGAAAATCTCTGCAATATTTATTCCGCCAATGAATTTTTAACCAGAGTAAATTTAATGTCTGCTTATAAATTTCCCAAAGCACATACGCCTGTAAATATAGGCAAAAGCATGGTAATCATCGGCGGAGGAAATACCGCTATGGATGCGGCAAGGTGCGCTTTGCGTTTACAGAAAATGAACGGCTTAAACCCCGATACAACCGTTCTTTACAGAAGAAGCGAAGTGGAGCTTCCGGCAAGGCGGCTTGAAATTGAGCACGCAAAAGAAGAAGGCATAAAGTTTAAACTTTTGGTTAAGCCTGAAGAATTTTTGGGCGATGAAAAAGGTTTTGTGAGGAAACTGCGCTGCCTGCAGTGCGAGCTTGGAGAGCCGGATGCTTCAGGAAGAAGAAAACCAATAGAGATACCGGGAAGCGGTTTTGAAGTTGACTGCGATATAGCTGTGGTTGCCATAGGATTAAACGCAAATGAGATATTAACAAAAGTTACCCCAGCGTTAAAGGTTGATAAATACGGAGATGTTGTTGTTGACGAGAATACAATGGAAACATCCATAAAAAATGTTTTTGCCGGAGGTGATATCGTTGGCGGCGAAGGAACAGTTATAGAAGCCATGGGTATGGCAAAAAGAGCAGCCAAATCCATAATTGAAAAGTTATGTAACCAGCGTTAACTTTATTCGGTGTCAGAATAAAGCATAGGGACAAAGTCAGTCAAAGGAGGCTACATGTCAAAGAAAGTTGATGATTTTATGAAGCGGGTGATTGAAAGAGATCCCGCCCAGCCGGAATTCCACCAGGCAGTGCGCGAAGTTGTTGAGTCAGTTATACCTTTTATTGAAGCAAATCCAAAATACGAAAAAGCAAAAATATTGGAAAGAATAGTTGAACCTGAAAGAGTGCTGATGTTTCGCGTTCCATGGGTTGACGACAAGGGCGAATTTCAGGTAAACAGGGGCTTTCGCATACAAATGAACAGCGCCATAGGCCCGTATAAAGGCGGCATACGCTTGCATCCAAGCGTAAACCTTGGCATATTAAAATTTTTAGCGTTTGAGCAGGTTTTTAAAAACAGTTTAACCACTCTTCCTATGGGGGGCGCAAAGGGCGGCTCTGATTTTGACCCAAAGGGAAAATCAGATAACGAGGTAATGAGATTTTGCCACAGTTTTATGATAGAGCTTTTCCGCCACATCGGCCCTGATACGGACGTTCCCGCAGGAGATATCGGAACGGGTGGCAGAGAAATAGGTTTTATGTACGGTCAGTATAAACGTCTTCGCAACGAATTTACCGGAGTTTTAACCGGAAAGGGCCTTCAGTGGGGCGGAAGTTTGGTCCGTCCGGAAGCAACAGGATACGGCTGTGTATATTTCGTTGAGGAAATGCTTAAAACCAAAGGCGAATCTTTAAAGGGTAAAGTTTGCGCGGTTTCCGGTTCCGGAAACGTTGCCCAGTATACCGTAGAAAAACTAAATCAATTGGGAGCAAGGGTTGTAACGCTTTCTGATTCAAACGGGTTTATCTACGACAAAGAAGGAATTGATGAGAAAGAATTAAAGTGCGTTATGAGCCTTAAAAATGATCGCCGCGGACGCATAAAAGAATGCGCCAAGGAATTTAACTGCAAATATTTTGAAAATGAAAGGCCATGGAACATTAAGTGCGATATAGCGTTTCCTTCTGCCACGCAAAACGAAATAGATGAAGCTGACGCAAAAGCATTGGTTAAAAACGGATGTATGGCAATAGGCGAGGGCGCTAATATGCCATCTACTCCGGAGGCAATTAAGGTATTTCAGAAGTCCAAAATACTTTATGCGCCGGGAAAAGCTTCCAATGCCGGCGGCGTTGCTACTTCAGGCTTGGAAATGTCTCAAAACAGTATGAGGCTTTCCTGGAGCAGGGAAGAGGTAGATAACAAGCTGCATGGTATTATGATTGCTATTCATGAGCAATGCGCAAAATACGGCAAAGAAGGAAAATACATTGATTACGTAAAAGGCGCGAATGTCGCAGGGTTTGTAAAGGTTGCCGATGCCATGCTTGCTCAGGGGCATGTGTAATTAGTATTGTAAATATTCTGGCGCGGATGCAGCCGGATTGTTACGGATTCAGCGGAGGATTTATCCGTGGTATTCGTTACCATCCGTTTGCATCCGTTATTTTTTACCTTGACAAATAAAAAATAATATGTTATGTTTAAAATGAATTTGAGCACAATGTAAGTGCTCGTGAATCAGGGAACAGAGGCGTTTTAAGAAACGCCTTTTTTTATTTTATGTTCCCTGTATTTAGGTAGAATCCGGATAAAGACGTCCTTAAGTTGCATTGAAAGCACAAGGGGGCGTTTTCTTTTTTTTAGGCACCAGAGCCGGTGTCGGAAGTCCGGAAAAACAAGGAACAACGGCGTTCTGTGTCCGCAATACGGGCACAGAACGCTTTTTTATTTTATAGGGCATATTTTTGTGAGGTGTGTATGGAAAGTATGATTTATGAGGAAAAAATTAAGGCTCTATCAAAGATAAGCAGGGCAATTGTGTCCGATCTTTATCTTGAGGATATTCTTCGCCTTATTGTGACCGTTACCGCAGAAACCATGCGTTCCAACATCTGCTCAATTATGCTTGTTGATGAAAAAAAGAAAGAGCTGATAATACGCGCCACTCAGAGTATAAGCGAGGAATACACAAAAAAAATGCCTTTAAAAGTCGGAGAAGGCATCGCGGGAAAAGTGGTAAATGAAAACAAAGCCATAACAATAAAAGACGTCACTAAAGAAAAAGAATACCGCCATAAAGACATAGCGAAAAAAGCGGGTTTATGTTCGCTTCTTTGCGTGCCCCTGGCGGTAAAGGGCAAGGTAATAGGCGTAATTAACTGCTACACTTCCACATCCCATGAATTTAGCGAAGCGGAAATTGACCTTTTAACTTCCATAGGTAACCAGGCAGCAGTTGCCATTGAAAACACTGAATTAATGGTAAGAAGCAAGGTTATCCAGGAAGAGCTTGAAACGCGCAAGCGCTTAGAGCGCGCAAAAGGAATTTTAATGCGCCAGCAAAAGATAACCGAAGAAGAAGCGTATTTGCGTTTGCAAAAATGCAGCATGGACAACCGAAAAAGCATACGAGAAGTAGCTGAAGCGATAATTTTGGCCGAGGGCCTTAACAAATAATTGAAATTTAGGCAGGTAATACGGCTAAGTTAGCCTGATTTTTTCCGCAGGCATAGTGGTGTGACTGCGGTTATGATTAGTTTTTTAGGTAGTCAGGGTTTGACTATCAAAGGAGGACTAGTATGAATCTGGGAAGGCCTAACGGCAATGATGCTACCAGGACTTTTAACCGTTCAAAAAATGTCGTTCCTGGTTCCGGTATCTGCTCAAGATGTATTGACGGATGCCGCGGAAACTGTGAAGCGTTTAAAGCGACGTTTAGAGGAAGAGAAGTAATTTATCCGGGACCTTTCGGAGAAGTTACTGCCGGAGCAGACAAGAATTACCCGGTTGATTATTCCCACCTTAATATTCAGGGTTATGCGCAGGGTGCCAAAGGGCTTGCCCAGGGCATAGAAGGTAACCCGGATACAACAAAATTCCCCGATGTAAATACGGAAACAGAATACGGCTGGGATGTTAAAGTAAAAATGCGCGCCCCTATTTTTACAGGAGCCTTAGGTTCAACTGAAATAGCCCGTCGTAACTGGGAGCATTTTGCAATAGGAGCAGCCATATCAGGAGTCACGCTTGTATGCGGAGAAAACGTATGCGGCATAGACCCTGAGCTTGAGCTGGATAATAAAGGAAAAATCAAAAGCTCACCGGAAATGGACAGGCGTATTGAAACTTATAAAAAGTTTCATGAGGGATTCGGAGAAATACTTGTCCAGATGAACGTTGAAGATACCCGTTTGGGGGTTGCAGAGTATGTGCGCAAAAAACATAAATTAGACACAATTGAGCTTAAATGGGGACAGGGCGCAAAATGCATCGGCGGAGAAATAAAAGTAAAAACCTTAGAACGCGCGCAGCAGCTTCAAAAGCGCGGTTACATAGTGACACCCGACCCTGCAATACATTCCAACCAGCAGGCTTTTAAAGACGGAGCATTAAAGGAATTTGAAAGGCATTCGCGCCTTGGATTTGTAAGCGAGGAATCCTTCCTTGCGGAAATTAAGCGTTTGCGCGACTTAGGCTTTAAGCGCATTACCCTTAAAACCGGCGCATATTCCATGAAGGAGCTGGCCATGGCGCTTAGATATTCATCTTTAGCCAAAATAGACCTTTTAACTATTGACGGAGCTCCCGGAGGAACAGGCATGAGCCCGTGGAGAATGATGGAAGAATGGGGCATACCGACATTTTATCTTCAGGCTCTTACTTATGAGTTCTGCGAAAAATTATCCAAAAAGGGAATGCGTATACCTGACATTGCAATTGCAGGCGGATTTTCCAGCGAAGACCATGTGTTTAAGGTATTAGCGCTTGGCGCACCTTTCGTTAAAGCGGTTTGCATGGGCAGGGCCCTTATGATTCCGGGAATGGTTGGAAAAAATATAAGCCAGTGGATTAAGGAAAAACAGCTTCCGCCCACAGTTTCAGAATTCGGCTCTACGGAAAAAGAAATTTTTATTTACTACGAGGAGCTTGAAGACAAATACGGCAAGGAAATGAAAAACATTCCTTTAGGTGCAGTAGGAGTCTATTCATTTGCGCAAAAAATCAGAGTGGGCCTACAGCAGCTTATGGCAGGCAGCAGGAATTTTAGATTAAACACCGTCTCAAGAAGCGATTTGATGAGTCTTACCGAGGAAGCAGCGAAAATTTCCGGTAT
>JAQTUC010000081.1 GCA_028710385.1 Candidatus Omnitrophota bacterium | reverse complement strand
ATGGAAGGCACGTGGCTTTCTGACTGCGTAAAAGAACTTTACCAGGAACTTGAGTCTCACGGCATAAAATTTAAACCTGCCTGTTACCTTACTGACGAATGGTTTGCTCCGGATGAAGACCCTCAAATAGGTATTCCTTTTTATTTGGCACACCCCGCACTTATAAAACTTGAAAAAAAGATGATGCTTGAAGCGGAAGGAGAAAACAAGGAATGGTGCATGCAGCTGCTGCGCCACGAAGCAGGCCATGCCATTAATTACGCTTATAAACTCTATCAGGCTCCTGACTGGAAAAAAATATTCGGCCAATTTTCTAAGGCGTACGCGGATGCATACACGTTTAAACCATACAGTAAAAGTTTTGTCCGGCATCTTGAAAAATATTATGCGCAGTGCCATCCTGACGAGGATTTCGCAGAGACGTTTGCGGTGTGGTTGACGCCTGGCGTTGACTGGAGGAACCAATACAAAGGATGGAAAGCAATAGGAAAGCTTCAATATGTGGAAGAGATAGTTCTTGAGATAAAAGATAAGCCGCAGTTAGTTAAAAACGGAAGGAAATACCGCAAAGCTTCGTCCCTGGATATTACGCTTAAAAATTATTATATAAAGAAAAAACGCAGTTTAGCCGAACAATTTCCTGATTTTCATGATACCAACCTTGTAAAAATATTTTCAAGCGTTCACAAGGAAGACGTTAAGTTTCCCTATGCTTACACAATAATAAAAAAATACAAAAATATTATTTCAAATAATGTTTCAATCTGGACAGGAGAGAAAAAATTCATAATAAATACTTTGCTTGAAACGCTTATTGAAAGGTGCAAGCACCTTAATTTATTTAATCAGATTTCTGAGCAGGAAGCGATACTTAAAATATCAGTTTACACAACCGCCCTTATAATGAATTACGTAAACACAGGAAGTTTCCGGGGGAAAAATGGATAAGAAATTAAAAATTTTACTGGCTTTTGACTCTCCTTACGCAACCCAGCGTGGTTACGATTTCGCAAAAGAGTTCAAAGAACCTGACTGGGATACCCAACTTAATGTTTATGAGGCTTTAAAAGAAAACGGGCACGAAGTGGCTTTGCTCGGGGTTTACGATGACATAAATGTTCTGATTGATGAAATACGCCAGAATAAACCTGATGTGGTGTTTAATATAATGGAAGGTTTCAGGAAAAAAACCAATCTTGAAAGAAATGCCGCGTGGCTGCTTGAGATGCTTAATGTGCCTTTTACCGGAGCAAACCCGGCCGCACTTTTAATCTGCAACGATAAGGCGCTTAGTAAAAAAATACTTAGTTTTCATAAAATACGCGTGCCTAATTTTCATACTTTTCATAAAAATAAAAAAGTCAAAAAAGTCAAAAGGCCCAAGCTCCCCGCCATAGTTAAGCCTTTATGTGAAGAGGCGTCAGTCGGCATATCCCAGGCGTCGGTTGTTGATAACGAAGTAGCCTGCCTTGAAAGGATAAAATTTATCCATGAAAAAACCAATATGGACGCAATCGTTGAAGAATATATTCCGGGCAGGGAATTTTACGTAAGCGTAATTGGGAATAAAATACTTGAAGTCCTTCCGATAAGAGAGATGAAATTCGGAGAAATCAGCGACCCGGAAAGCAAAATTGCAACCTATAAAGCGAAATGGGACGATGAATACCGCAAGAAATGGGGGATACAGAATGTTTTTGCAAACGATATGCCTGAAGGCCTTGAGAAAAAATTGACTCACATCTGTAAAACTGCCTACCGCGCATTGAGCCTTAATTCTTACGCCCGTTTTGACATAAGAGTTTCTGCTGACGGTAAAATTTATATTCTGGAAGTGAACGCTAACCCTTGCCTTGCGAAAGACGATGAGATAGCTCAGTCTGCCCAAAAAGCTGATATTGGTTATAGCAAACTTATCCAGAAGATTGTTTCCCTTGCATTTAATAATAACCACAACGTATAATTTCCGCAACAAAGCCGCTTAAGCCTACTCAAAAAATTTCCAAGCATCCGGCTTTTCTGCTATAATATTTTTGATGATGTTATTTCCGCAGAGAGGATGTTAAATGATTGACGATTCAAAAAAAAGAACAGAGCAAAGAGTTAATGATTTAAGGGAAATCGGCGTTGTTATTGATACCTGGGATGATATTTTCTCTGATTTTGACCCCAGGCCGCTTGGCGAACGCACTGTTTCCGGAGACTTTATAGACGAGCTTAAAAAACGCTACAAAGAAACGCAATCCGGAGATTTTATCATAACAATTTACGCACCGGTTTCGTTGCGCAGTGAAGATTCTGAGCGCATGGTAATTAACCGTTTAAGAAAACATTTCCGTTATAAATTTTTACAGAAAAAGAAAGTTATTACCGCTATCCGCATTAAAGGCGTTATATTTGTTGTGGTTGGTATCTGCTCGCTTAGTTTTTTTACTCTTGCCACGTATTTTAAATTTATGAGTGAACTTACGCTGCAGGTTTTAAGTATTATTTTTGTGCCGCTTGGCTGGTTTGGAATATGGGAGGGGTTTTCTAAACTCATTGATACATCTCCGGTTATTATACGGGATTCAAAATTATTTGAGAAATTACTTAAAGCAACATACCATTTTAAATATATTGAAGGCGCTGTAAATGGCTAGGCCAAAGATAGATTATCCCTGTGAATGGGAATACAGGATTATGGGACAGAACGAAGATGGCCTGCGGAGCGCAGCTGCCGAAATTCTGGCGGGCAAAGAATATACCCTATCTTTTTCCAACAAAAGTAAGGCCGGTAAATATATTTCTCTTATTCTAAAGACAACAGTTGATACCGAAGGAGAGCGCAACGAAATATATGTTTCATTGCGCAAGCATCCTGCGGTTAAGTGCGTTATATAAATATAAATAAAAGGGAGGATTAAATGTTAAAGCGGATATTCTTTCTATTTATCATTTTTTCCCTTGGTTTTTTTTCGTTTGCACCGGCAGAGGAAATGCAGGCTCAAGATATACTTGAACTTTTTAGAAGCCACGCAAACAATTCATTGCAAACTCTTGATATGAATACGCAGCAGGCGGTAAATGTTATCCAGAAAGATGGCTTAACCGGTTCTGAGGCAAAAGCCGCGCTGGCAAAGCTTTACGCTTCAACCCCGTTTCTTACTGATTGTTCAATCCTTGACTCTAGCGGCGTTATGGTTGTTGTGGAGCCTCCTGCCGCCAAGAATCTTGAAGGAACTGATTTAAGCAAGCAGGAGCAGGTAAAAGAGCTGCGCATGGCAAAAAAACCCGTGTTAAGCAAAATGTTTATGGCAGTTGAAGGCGTCCATGGTATTGTTTTGCAATATCCGGTTTTTTCCCCAACCGGAGAGTTGATTGGTTCAGTAAGCGCTTTTTTCAAGCCGCAGGCATTTTTTTCTCCTCTGGCAGAAACAATTCTTAAGGATACAAAATTTGAAGTATGGATAATTGACGACGCAGGCAATGTTATATATGACCAGGACAAGGAAGAAATAGGCAAAAATATTTTTACTGATGAAATGTATAAGTCCTATCCTGATTGTATAAAGTTTGCAGAGAATGCCATAAAAGAGGATTCGGGTAAAGGAAGTTATGATTTTCTTGAGAAAGGCCTTAACGCTCCAATCAAAAAAGAGGGCCTTTGGGCGGCTGTAAGCCTTAACAACACAAAATGGCACATTGTGGTTGTTGAAGCCAAAGGGAAAGAGGCCACGCTAAAGCAGTTATGTTCCCGGCAGGCAATGGATGATATTATAAAAAATGAGGCCCAGACGGCAATAAGCTTGCTTTCCGCAATTTACAGCCAGTATGAAAGCGGCAAGTTTAGTTTAGATGAAGCCAAGAAACAGGGGGCAGATTTGCTTAGAAGCTTAAGGTATGGCGATAACCAGGAGGGCTATTTTTGGGCAGACACAGTTGACGGCGTGAATGTGGTCTTATACGGTAAAAAAGAAGTTGAGGGGACAAACAGGTACGAAGCAAACATAAACGGCATTTATTACGTAAAAGAAATCATAGAAAAAGGCAAACAGCCGGGCGGAGGCTTCACTGATTATTGGTTTCCGAAAAAAGGAGAAGAAACTCCAAGCAAAAAAAGAGGCTACAGCCTTCTTTTTAAGCCCTTTGGCTGGGTGGTAGGAACAGGGTATTATCCCGATATTTAGCAAAATAGGGGCGCTTTTCCGGGCGGTTAAACTTTCCATTTAAAAAATTTCAATTATTTTCTGAATTTTGGCTTTTATTTTATATATGGCTAAAAAAATATTGATAGTTTCCGCAAGCCCGGTAAAAGACGGCAACACAACTTTGCTTATAGGCTGGTTTTGCGAGGGGCTTGGAGCGGGAAATGTTGATATAGAAATTATCCGCGCAGCTTCCCTGAAATATAAATCCAACGGCTGCACTGCCTGCCGCAGCTGTCAAAAAATCAAAGAATATGAATGCGTGATAAAAGACGAGGCAAGCATTGTTCTAAAAAAAATGGCGGCAGCCGATGTCATAGTCATGGCCACGCCCCTTTATTTTTTTGGGGCAAGCGCTCAGCTTAAACTTATTTTTGACAGAATGTTTTCATTGTATAAATGGGATAATGACGCAGGCGCAATGCAGACTGTTCTAAAGGGAAAGACCCTCGCGCTTATCGCAAGCGCGTTCGAAGATGTGGGGCTGGATGCGCTTAAGGCGCCTTTTTGCCTTACCGCAGAATACACAGGAATGAAGTTTGAGTCGCTCCTTATCCCGAACGCAGGAGTTTCAGGAGCAATAAAGAATAACCTTGAAATAAAAAACAAAGCAATTGCTTTCGGCAGAAAAATATCCGGTAAACCGTAATAAGAAACCGCATTTAAACCCTAAAAGAAAGGCAGTGAATGACGCAAACGCAGGTCCTGGTGCTCACTGGTGTTTCTATTTATGTTTTTATAAGCCTTGCAGTAGGTTTTTGGACGCGTCATTGGATTAAGACTGAAAGAGATTATATTGTCGCAGGCGGTCGCCTGGGCTGGATGCTTTCCATAGGGACAATTTTTGCAACCTGGTTCGGCGCAGAAACCTGTATGGGTTCATCAGGGACGGCATTTAACAAAGGAATTCTCGGCGTCATAGCAGACCCTTTCGGAGCGGGGCTTTGCCTTATAATTTCAGGATTATTTTTTGCAAAGTATTTCAGAAAGAAAAATTATGAAACAATCGTTGATTTTTTTAAGGAGCGCTACGGCACAAGAGCCGCCTGTTTTTTGTCAATAATGTATTTACCGGCGTATCTTGGCTGGATAGGCGCGCAGCTTATCGCTTTCGGCTATATTCTAAATTCACTTACCGGGTTTCCGCTTATGCTTTCCATAATTCTTTCAACCGCTGTTGTGCTTATTTATACTTATATGGGAGGTATGTGGGCAGACACAATAACTGATTTTTTCCAGATGGTAATTCTCATTGCGGGGCTTTTGATAATTTTCCCTATTCTTATTAAGGAATTAGGAGGTTTCACTTGCGCGGTTTCCCGTACGCCTAAAGAATTTTTCTATTTCTATCCGAGAAGCGCTTCCAGGCTTGACTGGCTATGGTATTTCCAGGCCTGGATGATGGTTGGTATCGGCTCTCTTCCCGCGCAGGACCTTTTTGCCCGCACAATGGCGGCAAGAAATTGTAATGTTTCGCGCTGGTCAGCTATATTGGCCGGTATTTTTTATATAATAATAGGAATGATTCCGGTTTTAATAGGAATATTCGCTAGATTGGCAATGCCTAATGCATCAGGAGAAACAATACTCATAGATACGGCGCTTAAATATCTTTCTCCTGTAATGATTATGATTTTGGTAGGGGCGTTGCTTGCCGCAATTATGAGCTCTGCTGACAGCGCTTTACTTGCCCCTTCAAGTATCATCGGGCACAATATTCTGCCTCTTATTAAAAGAAACGCGACAGAAGAGGATAAGCTTAACTGGTGCAAATGGAGTGTGCCGATTATCGGCATACTTTCTCTTATGCTTGCGCTTTACTTTAAAAACATCTATAGGCTTTGCCAGGAATCCTGGGGGATACTTCTTGTGGGGGTTGCCGCGCCTATGATATTTGGCGTATATTTTAAAAAAGCAACCGCTAAAGCTGCTGTTGCCGCAAGCCTGGGCGGTATTATAACCTGGGTTTTCTTTAAAATTAAAATTCCGGAAGTTCCCTCAAACCTTATAGGATTTTTTGTTTCAATGATAATTATGGTTTCAGTCAGCCTTTGCGGCAGGATTAAATCTTGTTGACAGTAAATTGTTTGGTGTTATTATCTTCAAATAAACACATCATTTTTTCAAGCCGTTCTGGCGCCGAAAAAATGATAGTGTGAATTTGACCCCACACCCAGCAATCAATACAGATTTTGTCTTG
>JAQTUC010000002.1 GCA_028710385.1 Candidatus Omnitrophota bacterium | reverse complement strand
AACTCAGGATGATGCCTGCGGAGAAGTGTTTGATAAAATCGCAAAGGCATACGGCTTAGGTTACCCCGGAGGCCCTGTAATTGATAAGCTTTTTAACGAGCGCGAGAAAGATTCCTTTAAATTTAAATGCGGAAGAAACGGGCTGAACTTAAGTTTCAGCGGCATTAAAACAGCCCTTGTTTACAAAAAAATTGAACTTGAAAAAAAAGGCTTGCTTGATAAAAAAACCAGGGTAAAATTGCTTTCTTCCTTCCAGGCTTCAGCTATTTCGGCAATTGTCGCGGCTGTTTTGGAGGCGAAAACAAAATATAAAATAAAAACAATAGCCTGCGGCGGAGGGGTGCTCGCGAATAGTTTCTTAAGAAAGCGGCTTAAGGAAAGTGAAAGCGAAGGAGTAAGATTTTTAATTCCTCCTTTGGAGTATACCGCGGATAACGCAGCCATAGTTGCAGGATTGGGTTTTTACCTGTATAATAAAAAAGGCCAGGTGAGCAATTTAACGCTTGAGGCCAGAGCAAATTAAATGGATCTTGTAACAGTATTAAACCGGATAGTTTTGGCAGTTGTTCTTGGCGGCATTATCGGCCTTGAAAGGGAAAAAAAAGGCAGAAATGCCGGGCTACGCACGCACATTCTTGTCTGCACCGGTTCAAGTTTAATTATGCTGGTTTCCATATATGTTTTTGAGATGTATCAGGGAAAAGTCCCTGTGGATCCTTCGCGAATCGCGGCAGGTGTAGTTACCGGAATAGGTTTCTTAGGCGCCGGAACTATTATGGGAAGCACTGAGGGCGTAAGAGGGCTTACTACTGCGGCAAGCATATGGGTGAGCTCGGCAATTGGTTTGGCTGTCGGCTGCGGCTTTTTCAGCGCAGCAGCTATCGCGACAGTAGTCACTTTTGTCACTCTTGCTTTCTTAAAGCACGTAGAAAAAAGGCTTGAAGTTGCAGATAAAAGTGATAAATAAATAAAGCCAACAGTTTTCCAAGTCCCCAGTGGCGCAGGAAAAATGTTAGGCTGAATTTACCCCACACCCAGCGGGTAAAGCAAAATTTGTATTTATTGCTGGGTGTGGGGTTCAATTCGCGCAGACAACTTATGTTCGCCTTCGGCTGCCATAAGTTGTGCGCTCATTGAAGGGAGGTGATTTGAATGTTAAGAAAAAAAGAAGACGAGAAAATACTGGATATAAATGCAACCATGCAGGGAAGCCTGGTTTTTTCCGAGCCGGTTAACTTGCGCATAAACGGAAAATTTGAAGGCACGTTAACCACAAAAGGAAACCTTATGGTTGGTGAAAACGCCATAGTAAACGCGGATATTATCGGCGAAGATATGATTTTAGGCGGGCGCATAGCCGGAAAGATTACGGCAACGCATATGGTCACCTTAACTTCAACGGCTCAGGTTAATGGAGACATAGAAGTGCCTAAACTGGTAATGGAAGAAGGCGCTATATTTAACGGAAAATGCAAAATGCCTCAGGGAAGATTGTCCTTGTCTGAGCTTTCGGATTATCTCGCCGTAGAAGAAGGAAAAATAATGGAGTGGGTTGGTAAGGGTAAAATTCCCGTTACCAAAGAAGGAGAAAATTTATTTTTTGACCGCAGAAGCGTTGAGGACTGGATTACGCAAAACCGTTAAAAAATAACCTTCAACATCAGCTTTAAGTTGCTTGCAGCTGACAACCGACACCGGATAATTTTAAACAAAAATGAAAGAGAAATTATTAACCACAAGAGAGGTGTCTCAAATTCTGGGCTTAACAGAACAGGAAGTCATAGATTTGGCAAACACAAATCTTCTTCCAAGCTTTAAGGTCGCCGGAGAGTTTCTTCGTTTTAGAAGGGAAGAAATTTTCAAGGTAAAAGAAACCATAAAAAATAAATACAATTTGCCCGATAAAAAACACCGCTTTCCGGACGCTTTCCGCGAATTCCTGTATTTCAATGATTTTTATATAATTTCTTCTCTCGTAATAGTTGTCCTGCTCTGGGCAATTCTTAAAGACCTCGTTCTTTAATGAGACACAAAGGATTTGTTGATCTTGAATTTGTTAAGCTTGATATCGCAAGAGAAAAGCGAAAAGGCCTGCCCGAAATAATTTATGCGCCCGGAAAAACCATACCGCAGCTAAATTGCATAATCAGCGAATTTAAAAAACACACAACAACAATTTTTATATCGCGCCTTAAACGCCGGCAATTTGAAATTTTAAGAAAGTCGCACCGTAAACTTAAATATTATAAAGATGCAGAATTGGCTTTTCTGGGAAAAAGAATTAATGAGACGCGCGGAAATTGCCTTGTGATTACAGCAGGCACTTCTGATATTCCCGTTGCTGAAGAAGCAGCGGTATTTCTTGAGATCCTCGGCAACAATGTGGAAAGAGTTTACGATATAGGAGTTGCCGGAGTCCACAGGATAGAACCGTTTAAGGAAAAAATAAAAAACGCAAAAGTTGTAATTGTTGTTGCAGGGATGGAGGCAGCTTTATTAAGCATAATTTCAGGAATCTGCCCCTCGCCTATAATAGGCGTTCCAACAAGCGTAGGCTACGGCTCATCTTTTAAGGGCCTTAGCGCGCTTCTGGGCATGCTTAACAGCTGCGCTCCAGGGAGTGTCTGCGTAAATATTGATAACGGCCTTGGCGCAGGGTATTTTGCGCACCTTATCAATAAATAGTTAATGCTATGAAAAACATATATTTTCAATTGGCAGGAGGGGCAGCAGGAGATATGCTCCTTTATTCTTTAATCGGCCTGGGTTGCCCGCTGTCATATTTAAAAAAAGAGCTTAAAAAATTAAAGATAAATTTGGATATAACTTTAAAAGAAATTAAAAACTCCCATCACAGCAATAAATGCCTGGAATTTAAGGGGGAACTGAATTTATCTTATTTCCAGATAGTAAAACTTATTTCAAAATCAAAGCTTGAAAAAGACATAAAAAAGAAAGCGCTAAAATCATATAAAGAGCTTTTTGAAATTGAGCGTAAAATCCACAAGGCAAAAGCAGCTGATTTTAAATTCCACCATTTGGGAAAACTTGATGCAATTTTGGAAATCTGCGGATTTTATATAGCCCTTAAATACCTTGATGTGAGCGATATCTTTGTTTCAGATTTTCCCTTAAGTATGCCGTCGGCGGCAGCGCTTTCTATTCTTAAGGGAAAAAAGATTAATGCCCGGAATTTAGGCTATGAATCAGTAACTCCTACCGCAGCTATACTGCTTAAGGGCGCGTCGGAGCTTAACTTTGATTTTAACCTGGAAAAATACAGCATTGCTTTTGGCAAATGCAAAGAAACCGATTATTTAATTGCCTATCTTATGAATGAGCCTGCGGGAGTTGAAAAGGATAAAATAATTAAAATAGAGGCGAATATTGATGATATGAACCCGCAGATTTTTGAGGATGTTTTTGAAAAGCTTTACGCTTGCGGCGCAAAAGAAGCGTACGTTGAGCAGGTTGTAATGAAGAAATCCCGGCCGGCATTTGTCTTAAACGTTTTATGCGTAAGCAGGGACTTTGAGAAAATACGGAACATAATTTTTTCCCATACAACTACTTTTGGGCTGCGTTACAGCGAATACCTGAGAGATAAGCTTAAATATAATTTCATTTTGAAAAAAACAAGGTTTGGGAAAATTAGATTCAGGGTAGCTTGCGGTACTTTCAAAAAAGAAACTCCGGAATATGAAGATTGCCGGAAAATAGCGCGCAAATTAAACATTCCGCTTTCAGATATTTACCGTTCTATTTGGTAATAAACATATAGCTTTTTTACTTAACAATGGTATAATTTTGAAAAATTGGCGGTGTAGCTCAGCTTGGTAGAGCAAACGGCTCATACCCGTTGCGTCGGTGGTTCAAATCCACTCGCCGCCATATTCTTTCCATTCTTTTTTCAAAACCCCCAAGCTGTCTATGGTGAAAATGGCAAAAATGCTATCTGGCATGAGCCATTTGCTTACCAATCTGAGTTACCCCGCCAATTAGTAATTACCTCAAAAAATCAACCATTAGCTTTAAGTGCTTACCCGTATAGCCAATGTTATGAAAATACAAGATGCTTTTCAGGAATTCATTAATTACTCGCTTTTGGAGCGTTGTCTGGAGCCTACAACCATTAATTGGTACAAACGGAGCATGAATCCTTTCTGCAGGTATTTACGCTATAAAGTAATAAAATCAGACATAGAATCGTTAACTACTCTTAATCTAAGGGGTTTTTTTGTCAGCCAACGAGTAAACGGCAACTCACCTAGAACGATAATCAATTCAATGCAAGGAATAAAGTCATTTTGCAGCTTTCTTGTAAAAAGAGGTTATTTGTCTAAAAACCCTTTTGAGGGGCTGGAGAAGCCCAAATTAACTAGGAGATTGCCTGAATTCTTGGATGAAGAGGAAGCCAGAGACTTAATGCGAGTTTGCTTAGATATGCCTAAATACTATAAATCAAGATGGTCTAGGAACGTAGCTATATTGGCATTGTTTCTTTTTACAGGAATAAGGAAAAAAGAATTACTTAGCTTAAAGCTTGGAGATTTGAACTTAGAGCGAGGATATATAAGGGTTTTTGCAAAAAACAAAGAACGGCTAATTCCTCTTAATGAAACCGTCAAAGAATACCTTGCTGATTATCTCAAGCTTAGACCTAAGCGTTCAGGGGTTGATAATATTTTTGTTTCTACTAATAGAAAAGCTTCCGCATTAACAGGGCAAGGAATAAATATTTTATTTAAAGAGTTGAGGGCTAAAATAAAATTTAAAAAGAAGTTATCTCCCCAAATACTAAGACATACTTTTTGCACTTTAATGCTTAGAAATGGGGTTAATCTAAGAGATATTCAGCTATTGGCGGGACATTCCGATATTTCTACTACTGCAAGGTTTTATCTAGGTTGTGATGATAAGCAGTTAAAACAGGCGGTTGACAGGCACCCATTAAATATTTAGTTGTGCTAAAAGATTATATGTATAAAATATATTATGAAATTAGTTTGGTAAAATTTAAATATTGGAAAAATAGATAAATTAATGAACAAAAAGAGAGCCAAAATTAATAAAAAATCTTTAGTACGTAGACAAAAAAAGCTTTTCTTTCGTGAAATAAGAAGCAGATTAAAAAGAAGGCTTTCTAGGAAAGCGCGGTTACCTAGAGTTATAAAAATAAAATATCACTTATATAATCGTTATTACGTTGAGAAAAAAGCGCAGAGAGCTAGGAAACTCGAGGTATGTACCATAGAGATACCTGAAAAATTTTGTTTCTTTAGTAATCCCGTGGTTACTAATGAATTCTTTGAGAAGTTAAATACTATTTTTAAAAGAAGAAAACCAAGAGATATTTTTATTACACACGAGAATACTAAAGAAATTAGTCTATCTGCTTCATATCTGTTTGATAGGATTATAAAGGAGGAAAGAAATTATTGGCAGAAAAAAGGTATCTTTATAAGGTTGTCTGGAAAAATATCCAGGTTGAAGAAAGTTAATGATTTTTTACTATCATTTGGAATCTTAAATGAACTAGGGATAAACGCAGAAAAATTTTCAGCAGACATTGTAGATTTTGACTACAAGGACAAATATTTTACTATAAAAATTGATGGTTCAAGATTGAATCCGACAAACAAAGGTAAAGCTAGCGAAGAATTGGCAGAATATTTTAATAATTGCCTAAGGCATAATGGATTTGAGATGAACATAGCTACGAAATCTAGTTTGATAGGTATAATAGGCGAAATCATAGGTAACGCAGAAGAGCATTGTGGAAACAATGAAGGAAAATGGCATGCTTTAGGTTGTTATGACAAAGATGAACATAATTGTAGTTTCGCGATTATCAACTATGGGAAAACCTTTTACGAAAATCTGTCAGATGAAAAATCAACGGCTGCTGAAGTCATAGCAAGGGTTAAAGCCATAATAGATAAGCAAAAGCCATTATGGGAAAAAGTTAAGGGAAAGATTTTTCAATCGCAAGACGAGGAAGCAATTTGGACTGTGATGGCTTTACAAGATGGTATAAGTTCAAAAAGAACAGAATTTGGACAAGGAAGTACTCGCGGTCAGGGTATAATGGACGTATTAACCTTTATTGACGCAATTAAATCACCAAAAAAGGCGGCTGAAATTTACTTGATTTCAGGGCACGCTGAGATTATAATTGATTACACTTACCCCATAGTGAATAAAGAAGTGGGCGCAATGAAGGAAGTAAGACGAATCATCGCTTTTAATAAAGCGGCAGACCTCCACCAAATACCAGACGATAAAAAAGTCATATATTTAGAAAACAAATTAGAAGGAACAATCTTTGCAGGCAATTTTAGGATTGATAGAAAATATCTTGAGGAAAGGAACAAGGAGAGCCAATAAATGAGTCAAATAACAATTAAGTTAGAAGATTTTTTGCTTCCAGAGGAAACGTCTCTTGTGGGGAGAGAGAATGGTGAGTCTGTCTTGAAAAAACTTAAGGACAAAAACCTTGATTTCGAAAGGCTAGAAAAGGATTATGAAAAGATTATTATTGATATTCCAACCAATATCGTAAGCATAAATAAATCTTTTTTTCTTGGATTATTTGAAATTCCAGTGCAAAGGCTTGGCAGGGATGGGTATTTCGCTAAATATCAGTTCAATACGACAGAGCATATTCAAAATAAAATCAAAAATCATGTTGATGCCGCATTACTAAAAGCTAGTCAGGGAGATATTCTAAATGCCTGAAGTCGTCCAGTCCAACCCATCTTTTTTTGCGCAGATTTGTGACCCAAGAACATTAGCAAACTATTTGGCTTTAATACTTAACGTTATAGTACTCATTATTAATATTTGTTGGTCTGTGCGTAATAGAAAAAATGAACGTAAATATAATTTGGAATATGCTTTTTATGAATTATCAATTTTAAAGTCATTTGTTCCTTTAATCGAATTTTCTTCATTAATTAGGAAGCGTTTGAATCTTCTTATAACGGAATCTCGTAACGCTAATGTTTCTGGGGCTAATATTCTTGCTATAGTGCATCAGCATATTGAGGTTTTAGACGCTATGTGGGAGGATTTACAATTTAAGAATATCTCATTAATGAAAGGATATGATGCCCAGCTAGGAGAAATTATTTACAAGGCTACCGAGGAATTATATGATGGAGCGACAGACATATTTACCAAATTCAATAGGACAAGTACACCTATAGAGCTAGAGCGAAATATGGGTAATAAACTTTCTGCCTTATCTTCGCAGTATATAAAGAATATTTTTGTTATTACAAAAAAATACTGCCCCCAGCATTAATTTAAAACATTCCTATTTTTCCACATATCTAAACTGCGATTGCCAATTCTGACATATTTTCTTTCTTTAAAGGGTAGAAAAATGGGGGGGGATATTGAGGTTTAATTATAATAGATGGCGGCTACGCTTAGCAACATGCTAAGAACAATTCTTAATTACTCAATGCTTTTTGGATTTTGCCATACATTCGTTGCATTTTTCTCCAGAAGCAGGTTTTTTGCTTCGGCTTATCGCATCTTGCTTAGTTGGGTAATTTGAGCATTTTTTGTTGAAATGCCATGTGTCACTTTCTGGTCTTCTTTTGTAAGTTGACATTTTTTTCTCCAATCTTATGCAAGCAATTACAAGAAATACGTAAGCCGCCTATCTATCTTGCGATGGAATTATAACACGCAGCTTTAGTTATTCAAGAGAAAATATTGTTTGTTGCAAATAGTTGTTCTAGGATTTCAATAGCTCTTCAGGTTTTACCTTCAGTGCCTTGGCAAGTCTTGTGATGGTAGTTAATCGTATGTCGGGAGGATTTTTCCCTTCTATTCTTTGAACGTATTTGTAGCTGGTTTCTATAAGGTCAGCTAATTGCTCTTGAGTTATTCCGCGTTTCTTGCGCAACGCTTTAAGTTTTTTACCTAATTTAGCCCCAGTCAAGTTATTCATATTTTTTATTATTTCATGATGCCTCTATATTTGACACCCCCATATATGATGGTGTATAATTAAAACAAATCGTAAACATAAATTTCTACCATTTGTGTTAGCGAAGGGGGGCTAAAAATGAAAAACCTAGTAATAATTTTGGTGGTAATTTTTCTTTTAGTTACTTTAGGATTTGTTTTTAATAAAAAATATAAACTAATTGTTCTAGAGCGGGGTGCTAAAAATTCATGCGAGATAAATGGGATAATTTCCGATTCTGTACAAATAGGCGATAGTTTGTACCTAGCCAATGAAAATGTTTGTGGAGGTAAAATAGTTAAGATAGATAAGGATATAATTCTAATAAGCTATGGCGAAGGTGCGGAAGAATACAAATTAGGCGACACTATAGGCAGGTTTAGCAAGATTTCATTAGGCATGACAAAAGAAAACGTTAAAAGGCTTATCGGAGAACCTTCTTTAATTAAGATTGCTGAATATGACAAAAAGGGCAGGAAAGCTGAGGTTTGGGAGTATTCAGAGACTTTTAAGAAAGGGTGGGATAGAAAATATTGTATATATTTTTTAGACAATAAAGTAGCAAAGCTAAAAGGCTCTGGATTTTGAATGACTTATAATAACTTTGCGAGAAAACTATAACATTCAAAAGTTTGTTTAGGCATTTAATAATCGGTATACTTTTCCTTATATTTATAATATATAATCTTGACCAATCCTTAAGGTGGGGGTATTATTTTCCTGTAAATCAAAAAGGATAAAATATGTAGTTTAAAGTTAAGTAAATTTGCAAGGTATTTTTCTCTTTGGAAATGAAAATTAAATTATCATATATATTATCGTTTTTAATATTAATAATTATTTTGTCAGCTTGTTCTTCAAAAGAAAGGCATAAAGAAGACTATACAAAAAAACTTAAAGAAATAGTTAATAAATGGAATGATGCAAATGAAATTGCAAGTAGTACTTCACGTATTGCATTGAGTGAGCCTGTCGCAAGACTTCAGGAAATTAAGCGCGAAGCCGAGAGTATTGAAATTGCTGATAAAAAATGTCAAGAATATTTACTAGGATATATGGATTTCACCATTAAGGGCTATTTGGCATTTATGACAAATAATGAACGTGCTTCAGGGCTTTCTTTAAAATTTGCACATGAGTATTATTTTAAATGGTTAACGTGTCTCTCCCAAGAAACTAGAGAAACTATTGGTTTACAAGATATATATAAAGAGCTTGAAAAAAGAAATAAACAAGAAGAATGGTTGGAAGATGCCCAAAAATTGATTAAAGAAACTAAAGAATATTTAAATCAACAGAATAAAGAAAGTATGGCTTATTTTGACAAACTAGAAGGAGCTTGTTTTTATAAATTGCAAGGAGTAGTTGTTGATGAAAAAGGGAAAAATTCAGCAATAATAAATAACAGTTTTATTTCTGAAGGAGAAACCAAGGAAGACATTACAATTAAAAAAGTAAATAAGGATTATGTGGTTGTGATAATTGATGGAGAAGAAAAAACTGTTCGTGTGGGCGAAGTTATTACTAAAAATAAATAAACTGTGTTAGAATATCCAGAGATTTTTAAGAAAGGGTGGGATAGAAAATATTGTATATATTTTTTAGACAATAAAGTAGCAAAGCTAAAAGGCTATGGCGTTTAATATTTCCTCTAAATTTTCTACTATTTACCGAAGCACACCCGAACGTAATTTCAGCCGATTTAATTAAAATGGCTAAAGTCATTGATTCTATTGTGCAAAATTGATATTACTTAAAAATAGCCTATTCCCCGAAGAAGGATTGTTCGGTAAATCCAAAAATAATAATAGCCAACTAGAAAAACATAATATTTGTAAAGAGTTTTAATGGTAATCCAAGCGAAAAAAGAAAACAGTTGGTATCCCGAATGCCCCCGAACAAATTTTTGCTAAATTAAACCCTGCCAACGTCAAATCATTGATTTTATTATTTAATTTTATTTCAATTTGGCATTTACTAAAACAGTAAATGCCAAAATATTTTTTTTTGGCATAAAATATCAATAATAAGGGTATTTTTGCGTCGTAAGTATGAATAAATGAAGAATAAAAGGTATTTTGCGCCTTATTTTAGCCACTCATTGATAGTTAGGCTATATGCCTTGCAGCCTATGGCTTAAATTAGTTTCCCGCGGATTTTGACAAGTCATCTAAGCTATAGCGAAAAAGTGCTCAATATGCCGTTTTTGTTTATGAATGGAGCCGGTCAATTATTTACTTTTCTTTTCTGCCTTTTTCTACTTTGCTTGATTTTATTGGCTTCTACCTTGTTTCTATCTAATATCTACCTTATTTTGTCTTTGTAAATGAAGGGGAAGTTTGAACGTTAAAGTGATAATACCAAGAGCACTTTTTTGCTATATTCATTCTCAATTTTAACTTTTTTGAAAAATAATTTTGAAAAGCTCTAACTCCTTATACTTTAAACAATTATAAAAATTGTAAACGTTTTAAATTTTCTTGTTTCGCCATAATTTATTGACATAGTAAGCTTTAATATGTTATATATTGAATAGGCGATTAAGAAGAATAACCCAATATCTAAAATTTCTTTAAGATATTGGGTTTTTTTATTTCTATTAATTGCCTAAAGGAGATAGACCCGTTGCCTTAATCTTTAGGCGGCGGGTTTTTTGTTTTACCAATGCCTTTTATCTCCTTTAGTATCAACAAAAAGGGGGTGCAAGCCTATGAGTTAATGAAATTGTTACAATGGGGAGTAGAAAATATTAACAAAAACAAAACGGAGAAAAACAATGAGTAACATATCAAAACAATGTAAATCCGGTCAAGTAATCCTGTCAGTCTGGGACAATGAAGTTACTAAAGATGGACACAACATGATTATCCCTAATATAACTATTTCACGATTGTACCAAAAGGATGGTAAGTGGCATCATGGAAACAACTTTAGAGAGAAAGATGTCAAGGACGTTAAGGTTGTGATTGAAGAGTATCTATCTGGTAACATTAATAGTCCCGAAAGTAATTAAATATTAATTAAGCTATATTAATTATTCTAGAGAGTATATTAATTACTAGAATATTAAAAGAAAGAATATTCTTCTTAAACTACACTACTACTTTTAATTACTAGAATATTCTTAAATTATAGTAACTAGTAATTAAAAGAAAACAACATTGGTAAAAAACTCTCTTAAGGAGGTAAAAATGACGCCGATAAAGGCTATCCGAAAAAAGTGTTTAGAATGTTGTTGTAACCATTACAAGGAAGTTCGATGCTGCGCAAACACTAGTTGTTCGTTGCATCCTTATAGATTAGGCAAAAGACCAAAAGTTGATTTAAGTCACCTTCTAGGATGCCTTTTCTAACTAAAAACTCATTGGCTTTCTTATGGGAAATTTCAACATTAGTAACAAGCTGAGTAAAAGGATAAGCAAAATTCAGCAGAGAAAAATATAGGGCTTGCGCATAAGAAGTTTATGGGCGAGGGAGTGTATGTATGCCTTCTTTGCCTATAAATTTTCTTTCGTTAAATTAATTTTTTACAGTGCGCTAATTTTATAAAAAAAATGGTATAATATAATTTAAAGGAGGTAAAGGCGTACGTGGTGCAAAGGCTAATGAAATCAAAACAATTTTGGCGGGCTCATACCCGTTGCGTCGGTGGTTCAAATCCACTCGCCGCCATTTACCCTGTTAGAAAAATGATGTTTTCTAACAGGGTTTACTTCAAAGTTTTAACTGCCAGGACAGCCATAAATTCCGTTTATAATATAAAAATTCACACAAAGGAGGGTTTATGTATATTGAATTATTGAAAAAAATATATTTTGAAGAGCGTAAAAAGCTTGAAGGTATGTGGATACATAAACAGGAAATGAAACTTAAGGTTATACAATTCCGTAAGCAGATGCTGGAAAGGCTTGAAGGCTGCCTTAGTATTTCAGAAATTTCCGGAAGAAACGACATACACGAAGAAGTAAAGGACAGGCTTTTAAGAGATGCCGAGCACAGCGACCAGCTGCAAAGCCGCCTGGAATTTAATCTGGGTGATGAGCGAAAAAAGCTGGAGGAAGAAGAAAAGCAGGAATTAAACAATGCAAACTACAATTCCGTTGAGTATGCCGATTATTTGTTCCAGGCAGAAAAGGTCTATATGATAGAAGCTGAAATGGCCGAAAAAGGATTATATCCGGAAGCTGTCTATCAAAATGGACAAAAAAACATTAACGAATAACTAAAATTCACTACCGCATGTTAAAATTTAGAGTATAATAAAATAAATATGAAAAAGTGCCCTTATTGCGCAGAAACCATACAGGATGAGGCTGTAAAGTGCCGTTTCTGCGGTGAATTTCTGGTTAAGAAAACGCAGGAGAAATGGTATTTAGGCACATCTTTTCTGATTATTGCTTTCTTGTGCGTGGGGCCTTTAATGCTGCCCCTGATATGGCTTAAGCCAAGTCTTTCCCGCGATAAAAAAATAATTATTACGGTTGTTGTTCTTGCTGTAAGCATTGCTCTGGGTGTTGTGCTTATGAATTCCATAAGGTCAATATCAAGTTATTATAACCAAATATTTTCCTTGAATTATTAAATGAAGCCAACATTTTTCCAAGTCGCTAGACGACACAGAAAAATGTTAGGCTGAATTTAACCCAGCACTAATTTTTGAAAACATATTTTGAAATAAGTTCAAAAGATTTTCTTGGTATAAATCTTTGATATAAATAAATAAGGTTGTTACAAAAATTAGTGCTGGGTTAATTCGCACTATAATTTTTTCTGCGTGCCGGTGCACTTGAAAAAATAATGTGCTCATTAAAAAGGAGGTTGACATGAGAAGGAGAATCCCGCGGCTTAGGATACCTATTCAGTTTAAATTTATCAGGCTTGTCCTGGCAATGGTCATTGTCTCTTTTTTCCTTAACGCTTATGTTTCCATAAAGACCCTGGGATGGAGAGATGTGGATATAAGCGGAGACGTGGCTTATATGGTTTTTCAGCTTAACTTCGGCGCAATACTGCTTATTCTTTTAATTACCATGGCATTTATTCTGCATAAAGGTTTTGGTGCTCTTTCGCGTATGGAAGATATACTGGATGAGGTAATCAAAGGCAAGCATTCGCTGAGAATCCGGCTGCGCAAGGGCGATGTTTTGATTCCGCTTGTTGATAAAATCAACAAGATACTGGATTTGCTGGAAAAGAAAGGAAAATAGCAGAGTATGGCTTTGGAGATTGAAGTTAAGAAGCCAAGCCGGGAAGACTTAAATAATTTAGGCGTACGCTCGTGGCCTATTTGGGAGAAAGAGGTAAGCGCCTTTGACTGGTTTTACGACGAAAAAGAAACCTGTTTATTCCTGGAAGGGGACGTTGAGATAGAGCTTGCAGATAACAGCAAGGTAAAAATAATAAAAGGCGACCTGGTTGTTTTTCCGAAAGGGCTTAAATGCAGGTGGAATATCAAAAAGAAAGTCAAAAAGCATTATAAATTCGGAGATTAAGCTTTCTTTTCTTTTCTTTTTCTTTTCGCAAGGAACTTTTTAGCCAAAGCGTTTAATTTTTCATAAGCTATTTCTTTTTTGTAATATAGCCTTACTGCTGCCTTGGCTTTTCTCATCTTTTTCCTGTGAATCCTTTTTAATTTTTCTTTATATCTTCCCATGTGCCCTCCTTTTGGCTGGAATTAGTTATATCATACAAAACCTGCTCTGGCAAGCAGTTCACGATTAAATCAGGATAAAAACCCGTATTTGTCTGTAAAATCAAGGGTTTATGCTGCTGTTTTCCCGTTTTATGGCAATAGCCAGCATCTAAATTCTTCATTGACAGATCGCAATATAGGCTTACAATATAACAATTAAATCGGAGGGTATTTATGAGTTCCAAAAAAGAAAATTCCGGCAAAGGGGCATTGATTTTATTGATAGCAATAATAATTCTGGCTGTAATTTTGATTGTTTATCAGCACAAAATTATACGTTCTCTTAAAATGGCGCTGGGCGCTGCTCAAAGCGAAACAGTAAGCGTGGATTTGGGCGATAAATTCAAGGATAAGAAGGGCACTTTTGTTGCTGTAAATTATGATAAGGACACGCTTATGGGCGAACTGATTCAGATAAAAGCAAAATTAGCCCAAACGCAGGAAATGCTTAATGCTGCCAAAGGCGAAAATGAGTCTTTAAAGCAAAAAAATGCCGCGCTTAATGACGATATAAACAAGCTTACGGGAGAACTTAGATTGTGGGAAGGAAAAATCACCAGCCTAGATGAGAAAAAGCTGGTTGCCGAAAGAAGAACGAGGTGCCTTAAAGAGCTAGGCCAAAGGATAAGGGATTTAAAAGTAAAGGCCCAGCAGGAAGTGGACAAGGTCAAAATGGAATTAGGCAATCAGGGGTTTATAACCAAAGGCGGAAAAACCACTTTTTCCCGCGAAAAAATCATACAGCTTGAAAAGATAGTTGTCACGCATACCCGCTAACCGGCCTGTTTCGTTGCGCCTTTAGTTTTAATGCTTAAAGATTTGGGTTGAAAATTACCCAATAAGATGTAAAATTTAATTAAGCATTATACTTAAGTGCCAGGAAGGCATGGAAGCTCCCGGCCGAACATTTAAATCCGCTTTTACGAATATGTCTAGAGAAAAAAATACAAACCGGCAGAAAAACATTCCGCGATTACTCAGGGAAAAACAACAGCTGCAAAAATACAGGTTAAAAAGTTTAAAGAAGAAATAGGCTTTTAAGAAAGAGCGCTTTTATGTATGAAGGCATAGAAAAAAGAAAATTTATAAGAGCGAGATTCCCCTGCAAGATACTTATCCACAATTTCCCGGAACACTCAATTTCCACGCATACAGAAAATATTTCCGCCGGAGGAGTGCGCGTTATAATCGGAGAAAGAATGGAAGCCGGAAGTTTCGTCGGCATGGAAATACACCTTAAAGAAAACAAGATATCCTGTCAGGGTAAAATCGTGTGGGTTGTTGACAAAAAAAGCCCGTACAGAAAAGGAATTCTTTACCACGACACAGGTATTGAATTCTGCGAGATAAGCAAAGAAGACCGCAATGCCATAAATTCAATAATTGAAAAGATGCTTTGCGTGGAGAAATAACCGCACCATAGGACCCGCTTAAATTTCACTTGCTGGCCTTCAGGATTACGCATAAATAAATCAACAGAGCGCAGCCAAATTATCGCTAAACTACAGGGGATATCAAAGTGGTTTCTAAGACAACTTCCTTAGGCAGCCTTGGCTTGGATGTCTATCCGGTTTCTGTTGAGGTTGATGTCCAAAGGGGCCTTCCCGCAGTTTCCTTAATCGGGCTTTGCGACATAGCGGTACGCGAGAGCAGGGACCGGCTGCGTTCAGGGATAAAAAACAGCGGTTTTGAATTTCCTTCCCAAAAAATAACCATAAATCTGGCACCCGCAAACGTTAAAAAAGAAGGCACTCATTTTGACCTGGCTATTGCGCTTGGCATTCTTTCTTCTTCCGCTCAAATTCATTTCAATGTTTCTTCTTATTTCATAATAGGGGAGCTCTCTCTGGAAGGCTTAGTTAAGCCCGTAAGCGGGGTTTTCCCCATGGCGCTATACGCAAAAGCAAAGAATAAAAAAATCATTGTTCCCCAGGAAAATGCCGGCGAAGCAGCGCTTGTCTGCGGGCTGGATGTTTATCCTGTAAAGAGCCTTAACGAAGCTGTGTCTTTTCTCTGCGGTACAATTGAAAAAAAGCCTTTCCGCGCCGAAACAGTTGATTTAACTTCTGTAAAAACCAGATATGAGGTTGATTTTTCAGAAGTTAAGGGCCAGTCTTTTGCCAAAAGGGCTCTTGAGGTTGCGGCAGCAGGAATGCACAACGCAATCTTACTTGGAGCGCCAGGGGTTGGCAAAACCATGCTGGCGCGCCGCCTTCCTACAATTCTGCCGGACATGGCGCTTGAGGAGAGCCTTGAAGTTACCAAAATTTACAGCATAGCCGGGTTGCTTGATAAAACACAGCCGGTAGTAAAGGAAAGGCCGTTTCGTTCGCCGCATCACACATCTTCAGGTGTTGCTTTGGTTGGAGGAGGGACAAATATTAAGCCGGGAGAAATAACTCTTTCCCATAACGGAGTGCTTTTCCTTGACGAGCTTCCGGAATTTGGCAGGGATGCTTTGGAAGCTTTAAGGCAGCCGCTTGAAGACGGTTCAATAAACATATCAAGAGCAGCCAGGCATCTTAAATTCCCCTCGCGTTTTTTATTTGCGGCCGCAATGAACCCCTGCCCGTGCGGCTATTTCGGCTCAAAAGAGAAATCCTGCCATTGTACAAGTTACCAGATACAAAAATATAGAAATAAAATTTCAGGGCCCCTGTTAGACAGGATAGATATTCATCTTGAGCTCTCGGCAATCAGCACAGAAGACCTTATATCCGCTGATTTTAAAGCGGAAAGCTCAGAGTCAATAAAAGACAGGGTTGAAAATGTCCGCAGCATACAGGAACGAAGATTTAAGGATGAGAAAATATTTTTTAATTCCCAGATGAATAACCGGCAGCTGCGTAAATTCTGCACCCTTGAGGGCCCTGCTCAGGAATTGCTTAAAATGGCAATCTCGCATTTTAGTTTCAGCGCCAGAGCTTATGACAAAATACTTAAGGTTTCAAGGACAATCGCCGACCTCGCTGGAAGAGCTAATATTTCTGCCGAGGATATTTCCGAGGCAATACAATACAGGTCTTTGGACAAAAACCTGTGGGTTTAGCCCCGCGTAGTATTAAATATTTTAGAAGTTTTGTTTTGCTTGGAAACATTACTATTTTACGGTTGTTTGTTTGGCTAAATTATTCTATAATCTAATAGAGAGCCTTCCATTTCTATTATTAAATTAAAAAGAAATGAATATGAAGACAAAAAAGAAGATTTTATCGGCAAAAAGTTTTACCCTGGCAGAGCTTATGCTTATAGCGGTATTTCTGACTGTTATTTTCGCAGGGCTTTTAACCAGTTTTATTGCGTGTATATTATTAAATGAAATAAGCCGGAATTTGTCCATAGCAGCAACACATGCCCAATATATTATGGAAGAGATAAAAGACAGCGCATCAACGATAAACGGTTTTAACAACCTTAGAACAACCGGGGCCGGCCAATGGAATTTAAGCGCAACGAGCGATTTCCAGAACAGGGACCTTTTTTACCTTACTAACGAGGCCATAACAGTTACTGTTTCTGATGCCTCAACCGGCGAAGCGCCCACAGCAACCAGCGAATTGCTGGATGTGCTTGTTACGGTGAACTGGACAGACAGGTCCAGAAATAAATCAATGCCGCTTGAAACTTTAATCACAGAACCATAGCAATAAGTGTATTATGTTTAAAAGAGGCACAACCCTTATTGAAGTTTTAATAAGCATTGCGATTTTTGTTTTAATCGCTGCCGCCATACTCGGAGTTTTAAATGCTGCTGACAGAATCTGGTATGAAGACATGGCGTATGCGCAGTTGCAGCAGACAGTAAGATATGTGATAGATGCGATGTCCAGGGAAATAAGGCAAGGCGATCCGGACACAATTGTTTTGGATGCGGCTTTAAGCGGTGCGAAAATTACATTTAATGTCCAGGGAAGCACAAACCCCATAAGTTATTATTTGGAAACCGTAAACGGAGTAACTCGCACCGTAAGAGAACACCCTGCTGGCACAAAAAGATATTTGACTAACGATATAAATAATTTATGTTTTTGCTGGAACGCCGCAACCGACAGCTGCTCGGTAGCCTGCACAAATGTTTTAAATGTGCGCGTTGCCGCAAGCAGAACCGCGCGGCAAAGAGTTCTGCAATTTGATTTACTGGAAAAAGTGAGGCTGCGCAATGACTAAAAAAGGTTCAGTTTTAATTGTGGCTATTTTTATGGCTGTTGTTCTGGGGGTTATGGCTATAGGAATTTTACTTCGCAGCATCTCTGAAAACCGCCTTGCGGAAAGAAACGAAGAATTTATCCAGGCATTCTGGCTTGCTGAAGCTGGCGTTAACCGCGCCATGCATGAACTTAGAAGCAGTTATTCACAGAGCGGAACCGGCCTGTGGGAGACTTCTCTTGGCGTTGGAGGTTATAGTTGCGATGTTACTGTGGAAGGCTCAAACAGAAGAGTTATCGCGCGGGGGTTTATTCCCGCAACAGGAACGGCAAGGATTACACGGGTTCTTGAGGTGGTTGTGTCAAAAGCCATTCCGCCTAATTTCTACGAAAACGCTATTTACAGCGCCGGAGACGTCAACCTAAACGGCGACGCTTACGATGTTACGGGAAAAATACGCTATGCTGACCAGATTGATAACACAAGCAATGTCCACGGTGATATTGTCCAGGATGCTTCAATCAATCCTTTGGCAAAATTAAGCTTTAGTCAGCTTTTAACTGTAGCCGAAGCCCAGTCTAACGTGTACGCATATAATGCTTCCGGTAAACTTGTAAACCAGGCAACAGGCAGCCAGACTTTTCCCTCAAACTTCTGGTATAGCCCGCCTTCAAACCCGGCAGATCCAACAACGGGAACGCCCAATGTAGTTTATGTTTTAGGCAATTTGGAACTTAGAGGCAACATTGGAACTATAGGCGGGTTTTTTGTTGTTGTAGGCGACGTTATCACAAATCCGGATGTAACATATGATGCTACAATAAATGGAAACGGCACAGTGGACGGGGCAATATATACAAGAGGGGAATTTCGCGTAAACGGCGGAGGAGGCCAGCTCAATGTTGACGGAGGAGTATGGGCAGGAGAAGAGGCCCGTTTAAACGGAAATGCCACTGTAACCTATAATGCGGAGTATATGACAGCAATCAGGAATCTCGGCATAGACGCTGATGTCCAGGTGGTTTCCTGGAACGAACAGCAGAATCCATATGAAATAATTCCTTAAACAAAACAATGAAAACAAAAAAAAGTTTTACTATTATTGAAGTGCTTATAGCCCTGGCCATACTGATAATTGCCATAAGCAGCATACTGGTGACTTACCTGTCGTGTTTTATGCTTATTGACACCGATAAAAATATTAACATTGCAACAAACGCGGCGCAGGCCCTTATGGAGGAAATACGCAGCACCCCATTTACCGAAATAATGAATGACTATAACGGGCTGAATTTTACAATTAACGACATACCGGAAAGCATGGGCGTTGTATATGTTGACGATACCAACCCGGAGCTTTTGCAAATTACCATAAGTGCCTGTTTCAGGCACAGAGGAAGAGTGATAGGCGAAGATTCAAACTTAAACGGAAACCTTGATGTCGGCGAAGATGTAAACGGTAATGGCATAATAGATTCCCCGGTAGAATTAACAACCAGGATAGCTAACAGGTAAAATTATGAAAAGAAGTTTTGCCCCGTTAGAAAAACGCGCAAAAGAGTCGGTAAAAATATCTTGTAAGGCGCTTGCCGCCCGAAAACATATTTTTCTAACAGGGTTTACTCTCGCGGAACTGCTTGTGGTTGTGTGTATTTTTTTTATACTTATTGCCGCGGCTTTTCTCGTGTTAAACAGCGGGATTAATTCCTGGCTTACCGGAGACGTTGAGGTTTCTTTGCGGCGCGAACTGGTTAAGGCGGTAATTCCTATGGAGAAAGAGCTTAAATTTACTCAGGCCGCGCAGACAAACCTTGCAAGCGGCTCAACAAGCAATACCATTACTTTCGCCATACCGGCTGACATTGACAGTGACGGAACTATTTTAAATTCCGCCGGCCGCATTGAATGGTCCCCGGATCTAATTACATACAGTTTAAATGCCAATGGAGAAATAGTAAGGACAACGCCGGCGGCAACGTCTATTCTTGCGCGTAACATTACGGGCCTTCAGTTCACAAGGCCGGTTTCTCCGGTTAATGTTATTGAGGTAAATGTTACCGCCACCAGGCAAAATTCAAAAGGAAGAGTTTTTACGGATGCGGCGCAATTCATAATAAAAATGAGGAACTAACTATGTATAACACACCTATAAAACTTAAAAACAAAAAAGGCTCAACGCTTATGCTAAGTTTGGTGGTTATAGTGGCTCTTCTTATGTATGCGGCAGCGTTTATAAGCATAGGCATAAATCAAAGCCTTCTTGTGGATATATTTAAAAGAAGAACTGCTGCTTTTAATATTGCTGAAGCCGGCCTTGATCACGCTATTGTATGGCTAAGGTCCCAGTCCTCCCCTCCAATAGGCGACAGGACAAATCCCTGGGGTTCTGTAGAGAGCCTTGGAGGAGGTACTTACAGCGTTGTTATCGCTGACCTTGGAATGGTTGGCGCTTCAACAGGCATTCGCAGATACAAGGTAACCTCAACCGGAATTTTCGGAAACGCAAGAAGGATCCTTGCCAATTATGTTCAGGTTGACAACTACGCGCGCTATCTCTGGTTTACGGATAGAGAAGTTTTTGACGGGTCAAACGTGTGGTTTAATACCAACGATACTTTAAACGGGCCTACGCATACAAACGGCCATTTCAATATTGCAGGAGACCCTGTGTTTCAGAGTGAAGTCCGTTCGGTGGATGATTATTTGCGTTATTACAATAACGGAAACAACATAAATTCAACACAGCTGACTAACGCGCCTTACGATGAGCCTACTTTTGAGGAGGGCGTTGGTTTTGGTGCGGAAACTATTAATATGCCCAGCCAGGCATTGAGCCTTCGCTCAGCAGCCGCAAGCGGCGGCATATACTTGCAAGGCAACTCCAGAGTAGTTTTAAACAGTAACGGCACCATGAACGTTACTAATTCCAAAAAGAAATGGAACAATAAGAATATGAGCATACCGGCTAACGGAGCTTTGTTCGTAAGCGGCGGCAATTTAACCATATCAGGCACGCTAAACGGCAGGCTTACTGTGGGCGCCAGCGCCGACGTTGTTATACCAAATAGCATAGTTTACGCCGACAATCCGCGGGTAAATCCCGCTTCGGATGATACAATGGGGATTATATCCGAATCAGACATAGTTGTAGATGATTCTGCGCCGTCCAATATGGAAATAGATGCATGCGCCATGGCGCTGAACACTTCTTTTATGATGGAGAATTATTGGGTCGGCCCGGCAAAGGGCACTTTAACGGTTTACGGAGGAATAATACAGGATGAAAGAGGCCCTGTTGGGACATTCAACGGTTCAACCGGCCAGAAAGTAAGCGGTTATTCCAAGAATTATTCTTATGATTCAAGGCTGCTCAGTTCTCCGCCGCCTTTTATGCCTACTACCGGAGATTATATTACGTTGTCCTGGGAGGAAGATTAAGTATGAAGCAAAAATACATATACATAGCTTTTGTCCTTGCCACTATATTTATTTTAATTCTTATTAATAGAAGGAATGCCGTCAATGATCCAGCGGCGACCATGAATAAGGTTGCTCAGGAAATTTCTTTCCGACCAGCGGATACCGCAAGCGCGCGCATTGGGGCGCTTTTAAAGGAACCCGGTAAACCCTCCATAACAGTTATTAAAAGGGCGAAACCAAAAGAAGAAAGTTTATTGCCTGAAACAAAAAAAGCAATAACTGTTCCGGAGAAAAAAGAGGCGCCCGCCTCTGGTTCTTATGCTGCCTCAGGAGAGGAGGCAAACTCTTCGCCTGCCCGCGAAAAACCTGCACCTGGGGTAACAAAAATCGGCAAACGGCCAAGCCAGCAAACCGTCAATGAGTTAAACGAACAGGGTATTGTTTTGTATTAATCAGGCAAAAAACCCGCATTTTGCAGCAAATTCAGCCAAATTTAAGCAAACCGCCTAAATATTTAGTTGCCCAAATAACCTTTTTTCTTTATAATAATAAATTATGGAAAACGGCCTTCAAGGCATATGGATTAACAAGGTTTTCTGGATTACCAATTTAAGCTGGGTAACAGCCCAGGGCTTAAAAGTGGTTATAGGCCTTGTTACGGAAAAGAAATTCAACTTTAACTGGATTCTGCGCACCGGAGGCATGCCTTCTGCGCATAGCGCGGCAGTAGTCGGCCTTGCTTTTTCTTTGGGTAAAGAAGTGGGATTTTCTTCCCCGCTTTTTGCCATGAGTTGTTTTTTTGCGCTTATGACACTGTTTGATGCGCAGACATGGCGCTGATCTATAGGTGTTCAGGCCCGCATACTTAACAGGATTATGGATGATTTACACAGCAAGCGTAAAATCCAGGACGACCGCTTAAAAGAACTGGCAGGCCACACCCCTATAGAAGTTTTCGCAGGGGCACTCATAGGAATTATCATCACCTTAATATTCTATAAATAAAATAAACTTACAACTTGTAGGAACAATCTTGAAGGAGGATACAAGATGAAGAAGCAATTTATAATAGTCATAGCAGGTGTTGTAATCGTCGGGATATTGGCTGCGTTGCTGGTTTTAGGCAGAAAGCCCGACGGCGCTCACTTAGGCGCGCAGAAGGGTTATATTAAAGAAGCTGATATGGCTTTTTTAAACGGTGATTTGCTTCAGGCAAGAAAGCTTTACGAGCAAGCCCGCGAAAAAGTAGACGATACGGCAGGGCTTAAGGAAATACAGAAAAAAATAGAGGATATAAATATAAAAGTTTTATTTTCTCCCATAATGGATAAATGCGCAAAAAAATACACTGTTAAGCCTAATGACAGCCTGGCAAAAATAGCCAAGGAAAACAACACAACGATTGAGCTGATTAAAAGAGCAAACAACATAACATCTGATATTATAAGGCCGGATCAGGGGTTAAAAGTAAACACATGTAAATTTTCCATAGTCGTTGATAAATCGCAGAATATTCTTTTCCTTAAGGTAGGCAATGAAATAGTAAAGACTTATGTAGTTTCAACCGGAAAAAATAATTCAACTCCGGTAGGTGTTTTTAAAATTATAAACAAGCAGCCTAATCCCACCTGGTTCAGGGCGGGCGCGGTTGTTCCTCCGGATAGCCCGGAGAATATCCTGGGCACCAGATGGCTGGGTTTTGAATTAAAAGGTTATGGCATACACGGCACCACAATGCCGGAAGATCTCGGTAAACAGGTAACCCTTGGGTGTGTCAGAATGCGCAATGACGAGGTTGAGGAATTATACGATATAGTGCCCGTAGGCACAGAAGTAACCATTGTAGATTAAAAAGCTTTCAGTCTTCAGGCGTCAGCTCTCAGCAGCTGACAGCCGATAGCTGATAGCTGAAGGCCGTAAACAATGATAGAAAATTGGGATTTTGAAAAACCAGTCATAGAGCTGGAAAAAAAAATTGAGGAACTCAGGAAATTTTCTGCGGAAAAGGAAGTTGACTTATCCGCAGAAATAAATAATCTTGAGAAAAAGTTAAAAACCCTTAAAAAAGGAATTTATTCAAACCTCTCTCCCTGGCAAAAAATTCAGATTGCCAGGCACCCCAAAAGGCCGACCACCCTTGATTACATTAATCTTATAATGAAGGATTTTGTGCTTTTGTCCGGCGACAGGCTTTTCGGCGAAGACAGAGCGATTGTCGCGGGACTTGCTATGCTGGACGATAAAAAAATTGTTGTAATAGGCCATCAAAAAGGAAAAGACACAAAAGAAAACATTATAAGAAGTTTTGGCTGCGCAAACCCGGAAGGTTACCGTAAGGCAATAAGGCTTATGCGTCTTGGGGAAAGATCCGGCCTTCCCGTGGTCTGCCTTGTGGATACGCCAGGAGCATACCCGGGAGTGGGTGCTGAAGAAAGGGGCCAGGCCCTTGCCATTGCGGAAAATATAAGGGATATGTTTGCCATAAGAAGCCCTATTGTCGTTGTTGTAATAGGCGAAGGCGGCTCCGGCGGGGCTTTGGGCATCGGAGTCGGGGATAAAGTTTTAATAATGGAATACGCTTATTATTCGGTAATTTCTCCCG
Organism: Candidatus Omnitrophota bacterium; assembly: GCA_028710385.1. GTDB lineage: Bacteria > Omnitrophota > Gorgyraeia > Duberdicusellales > 4484-171 > JAJYOP01. The sequence goes on along the minus strand of JAQTUC010000002.1, from coordinate 5,018 downwards.
AAGGCTGCGCCGCTATTTTATGGAAAGATGCGGCACAGAAGAAAGAAGCGGCAAAGGTGCTAAAACTTACAGCGCCGGATTTATTGAGCCTTGGCATAATAGATGAAATTGTGCAGGAGCCGGAAGGCGGAGCGCATAGAAACTATGACATAACAGGAAAAAATTTAAAAGAAGCCATACTTAAAAACCTTAAAGAATTGTCAGGCATAGATATGGACGCGCTTATTAAATTAAGGTACGATAAATTCAGGAAAATGGGTGTCTTTAAGGAATGAAAATACAAAGGCTCGTTATTTTAGGCATCTTGAAGGAAGGGCCCAAGCATGGCTATCAGATAAAAAAAATAATTCAGAAAGAAATGGGTATTTTTTCTGAATTTGAAATGCAGTCCATATATTACCCCTTAAGCAGAATGGAGGAAGAAGGCCTTGTAAAAAAAAAGGAGCTTAGGGGAGAGAACAATCTCAATAAATACATTTATTATATAACGCCTCACGGAGAAAAAGAATTCTTTGAACTTTGCCGGGAAGTGTTCCTTTCCCAACGCCAGCCTTTCGTTGAATTGGATGTGGCGTTATATTTTCTGCCTTTCCTTGACAAGAAAAAAATTTTACCGTTGCTAAGGCTCAGGCTCTGGTTTTTGGAAAAAGTAAAACGGTGGCTGCTCATGAAAGAAAAAGAGCAGAAAGATATACCGAAGAATTTAACGCTTCTCCTTAAGCATCATTTTAAATTAGCAAGCGCAGAAAGCGGTTTCCTGCGGGACATGATAACAGCGATAAAAAAAGGCGAAATAAAATGAGACTTACCCTTTTTCGGACAGAAAGTCCGGAAAAGAATGTAGCCGAATTTAACCCAGCACTAATTTTTGAAAATATATGAGAAATAAATTCAAAAAAAAAGAGGTGCCGCATGATTAGAGGCAGAAAAATTCTGATTGTGGAAGACGAAAAAGAAACCCTGACTTTTCTGGCGGATGGCCTGCGCCGGCTGGAGTTTACAGTTGAAACTTCCGAAGACGGGAAAGACGCCATACAAAAGGTACAGGATTTTATGCCCGATGTGGTTGTTCTGGATATAATGCTGCCGCAGCTTGACGGTTTGGAAGTGCTTAGGTGGATTAAGAAAAATAAGCCCGATGTTTTCGTTATGCTTGCAACCGGAAAAAAAGAAATAGATGATATAAAAAAGGGTTACTCCATGGAGGCAGATTACTACGTTACAAAACCTTACACCATAGATGAGATACTTAAGGGCATAAACGTAATACTTTCCTTTAAGGAAACCAGCTTTAATTGACACGCAGCACAAAAAATGTTAAGCTTTATTTAATAAAGGTGCGGGGCGCTTAACATAAGCGGTAATTTAAAATCAAAATATATGGCTAAAAACGAAGCCAAGAAAAAATTTTCAATTCAAACATTAAGTCTGAAAAGAAAAATCTGGATAGCCATATCTCTCGTTACGGTTATTCCCGTCATTGTCATCTTATACCACTTCAGCGGATTGTATATTTCAGTTCCTGCCATACTGGTTGCCTTAGTGATTGTATTGCTTGGTTGGTGGATAATTTTTGAAGTTTTTGCTTCAATCGCAAGGGTGTACACTAACTCCAGAAAGACTCTTCAAAATATAGGAGAAGACGCTCCGGATGTCGCCAATGAAGTGCAGAGCCTTGAATCGGTGATAGACATACTTTCCTCCAAAATGAGAAGCGGACTGGAACAGCTTAAAGATTTCAGCCAGAAAGCCGAGGAGCTTAACCAGGAGGTTTCAAAAAAGGTTTTGGTATTGTCTACTATCCTTCAGGCAAATGATTTATTTTCAAAAGAAGTCCCTTCCAGGGAGATACTTCAATTCCTGAACCAGCGCCTTACGGAGTTATTGGAAATGAAAATAAGTTTTTGTACCCTGATTGACGAAACTTCCGGTAATTTCCAGTTGGTAAGTTACAGCGGTATTGATGCCGCGAAAGCAGAAGAAATTCTTTCCAACGAGCTTAAGAATTTCGGCAGAACCGGAAGGACGCTGATTTTGGATAAGGAAAACAAAGATTTCCCCTATATGAAATTTGCGAAAGAGTTTGGCTTAAACACGGTAGTTATTATGCCTGTGTTTTCCAGAAACCAGCAGGTAGGCTCATTACTTGCCGCAACAAACAGCGATAATTTTGTATTCAGCAAAGATGATTTAAGCGTGCTCAGCCTTTTTACGCAGAATGTCGCAATCATCTGGGAGCATAAAAGGCTTTCGCACAAGGTTGATGAACTGGAAGTATTTGACTATCTTACAGGCCTTTATAACGAAAAGTATATTGAAAAAAGGCTTGATGAAGAAATGGTAAGGTCTCTTTCCTACCAGAGGCCTTGTGCCTTTTTGTTTATGGAAATATCAAATTTTGATGACTATCAAAAAAATTTCGGGCATATTGAGACTGAAAAATTGATAAAGAAAACAGCGAAAATGTTTAAAGAAAGTTTAAGGCCCATAGATATACCTGGCAGATTCGGATTAAACCGTTTATGCGCTATTTTAATAGAAAAAAATAAAAGGCAATCGCAGGTAATTGCGAACGATCTTAAGAAAAAGATAGAGGATAATTTTAAAGGCCAGATTAAGCTCTCCTTTTCTGTAGCGGAAAATCCGATAGATGGAGTGACTGCAAAAGAACTTATACTTTTTGCCGAATCCCACATCGGCACATCGGAATAAAATGAAGTCTCCAAAAAAAGCAGAAAAACCTTTAGGCCAGATTCTGGTAGAAAGGGGCGTTATCACTTTTGAACAGCTGGAAAAAGCTTTGGCTGCCCAGAATAAAGAAGGTGGTTTGATAGGGGAGGTTATTGTAAGGCTCGGATTTGCCAAGGAAGATGAAATTGCGCATTGCCTTAGCCTTCAATTCGGTTTTCCTTATCTTCCTCTGGAAAACTACGAAGTTTCCAAGGACACAGTTGCCCTGATACCGAAAAATGTGGCAACTCATTATTGCCTGATAGCTTTGGATAAGATAGGAGGAACGCTTACTGTTGCCATAGCAAACCCCTTAAACGTCCAGGCCATAGAAGACCTTGAAGATTTAACCCGCTGCGATATCCAGATTTTTGTAAGCACCCCCTCGGACATAAGAAAAGCTATAGAGAAATTCTATTGATATGACAAAAGAAAAATTTACCGACTACCTGATAGATAATAAACTTGTTTCCAAAGAAGACCTTGAAAAGGCCCTTTCTATGCAGAAAGAAAAGGGCGGGTCTTTGGTTGAGTTATTCGTTAAGCTTGGGATTATGCAGGAGGCGCAGCTCGTTAGCATACTTTCCGGTTATCTTTCGGTTCCCCCGATGCGCGTTTTAAACCTCAATATCACAAAAGAAATTCTTGACCTTATACCTGAAAAAACCGCAGCCAGCCTGCAGGTTATGCCTATAGGAAAAATCGGCAACACAGTAACTGTTGCGATGAGCGACCCATTAAATGTCCTTGCCATAGATGACTTAAAAAAAATCACAGGATGCGAAATAAATCCCGTTATAGCGCCTTTTTCCGAAATGAAAGAGGCGATAGCCACCCATTACAGCCGCCAGCCGCTTACTTCGCTTGAGGATATTATAGGCGGCCAAAAACCTGAAAATCTTGAAATAATAAGAGATAAAGACGCTGTAGAGGAAGAAATAGGCTCAATAGATGAAGCGCCGGTAATAAAGTTTACAAATTCGGTATTAAAAAAAGCCGTATACGCGCGAGCGTCGGATATATTGATAGAGCCGCTTGAAAAAACCAGCCGTGTAAGATTCAGAGTTGACGGTCTTCTTAAGGAAGCAGAGAGTTTCCCCAAAAAAATGCATCCTTTTGTAGTCTCGCGCATAAAAGTAATGTGCAATTTAAATATTGCAGAGCACAGGCTTCCTCAGGAAGGCAGGTTCAGAAGCATTATCATGGACAGAAATATTGATTTCAGGGTTTCTGTTCTTCCCTCAAGCATGGGCGAAAAATGTGCTTTAAGAATTTTGGATAAAACCACAGCGCTTCTTGACCTGGACCTTTTGGGGTTTGAACAGGATGTTTTAAAAGGAATAAAAGAAGACAGCTTAAAGCCCCACGGCCTTATTCTTGTTTGCGGCCCCACAGGAAGCGGCAAGACAACATCTCTTTATGCTGCCATATCCCATGTTTATAGCCCGGAAAAAAATATTATAACGGTAGAAGACCCGATAGAATACCAGTTAAAAGGCATAAACCAGGTAAGCATTAATCCTCAGATAAATTTAACTTTCGCATCATGCCTGCGCTCTATTCTGCGCCAGGATCCGGATATTATAATGATTGGCGAAATAAGGGATTTTGACACCGCGGATATCGCGATAAAGGCGGCCTTAACAGGGCATCTGGTTTTGTCCACCCTTCATACAACAACGAGCGCCGGCTCCGTAACCAGGCTTCTTAATATGGGTATTGAGCCGTTTTTGCTTTCATCAACTCTTATAGGAGTTTTAACGCAGCGTCTTGTGCGCACGCTTTGCCCTAAATGCAAAGAAGAATACAAAATGCCGGATGGAATCAGGGAAAAATATTCTATAAGCAAAGACGCCAAACTTTATAAAGCCAAAGGATGCTCTGCCTGCCAGAATATAGGTTATAAGGGAAGGACCGTTATTTGCGAGTATCTCCCGGTCGGTTTAAAAGTAAGAGCGTTAATTACTAGTTCAGTGTCAGAGCATATAATAAAAAGAGAAGCAAGGCTGCTTGGCATGCGCACCTTAAGGGAAGATGGATTGGTTAAAATAATTAAAGGCCTGACAACGCTTGAAGAGGTGTTAAAAGTTACAGGCCCGGATGAGCCGTTGTGATGATTGTAGATTGAAAAAGTATCACGTAACAGGTATCACGTAACACGTCTTTAAAAACGTGATACGTGGAATGTGTGACGTGATGCGTAATCTGTGTAACCGGGCGAAGCGAGGATGAATGAGTTTAAAAACCAAAATACTAACTTACATACAGAAAAACAAAAGTATAAATAA
>JAQTUC010000080.1 GCA_028710385.1 Candidatus Omnitrophota bacterium | reverse complement strand
GACGTCAAAATCGCTGTTTAAGTGGCGTTGTTGTTTTATGCTTCTAAATGCAAGGGTGCGCGCGGCAACTGCCTGAGCGCAAAGCGCTTCGCGGTTTGAATTTGCCGGAATTTCTGAAGGCAAAACCCCGTATAAATATTCCTCTATGCCAAGGACATTAACAAGAGTTATGTCTTTGTCTGCCGTTAGCCGGCAATCGCCGCGGTAGATTCTGTCTATTTTTTTATGCCAGAAATTAGCCCTGCCGTAGCTTACATCAAGAATATAAAAAGTATAGCCTTTGCTTTTTATAGACACCGGGCTTTTAAATTTTTTATAAACCGCCCCTGTTTTATTGTCCGCTAAATAAAGGCGTTTGTTCTGGAATATTATTTTATAAAACCTGTCTTTCTGGCCCTTAAATAAATTTTTTGAGTCAGAAACAGTGAAATTGCCTCCGCAGCGAAACGAAAAATCTTTAAGGTCAGTAGCAATTCCAACCTTAATAACCGGCACGTCTTTTTCCCGTTTGTAAAACATAAGCTTTACGATATCCCTGGCCCTCTCAATTGCTTTTTTTGTTTCGGAAAAAAAGGCTTTGCCAATCTTTTCTTTTATTTCAATAAGCTGGGTCTTTATATCCTTATTGTCGGGATAAAAATTTATGCTTTTTGCGGAATAAGTATAGGCAGTCTCGTAATCGCCGATTTTCAGGAAACAGTCAGCTAGATAATAATTTGCTATCCGTGCACTTGAATCAAGCTTAATTAATCGTGAAAAAAAACGGGAGGATTTTTTATATAATTTCCGTTTATAGTATATTTTGGCCAGCCTGTAGAGTGCAACGGTATTCTCGTTTAGTTTAAGAGATTCAAGATAATTTTTTACAGCCTGCGGGGTATTGCCCAGATCTTCGTAGGCAAGCCCCAGATAAAGATAACTTACCCAGTCCTTTTCAGAAATTAAATTTAAAACTTCAAGTGCTTTTTTGCTCTGGCCGTCCAGATAATAAAGACGCGATAAAAAATTGTTTTCCTGGGTTTGGGAAATTTTATCCCTGTTGTCTTCAAGTATGGAAATGGCTTCTTTGTAATTCATCGCCTCCTTATGCAAGGCGGCATCATCCAAAAAGTTTTTTTCTTTTACGCTGCTTTCACAGAAAGCATGCCCGTGCATGGATAATAAAAATATCGGGAGTAAAAAATAAAAAAAGGCTTTATTAAATGTTTTCGGAAGGATTTCAGTAATTGTAAGCAGCCTAAATGCAAACACGCTTATCTATTTATGCCTATTACCGGAATACTGTATTTTGTGCAAAGATTTAAAAATTCCGCCTTTTCCAATATTAAGACCTTACCGGCTTCCAAAACAAGCGCTGAAGCTCTTGTTCCCTTTAGAAGGCTAAGTGTTTTTATCCCTACAACTGGGACGTCAAAGCGTAGATCCTGGTTAACTTTGCTAAATTTCAGCACAACCATGCCTGTTCCTGCACGCCGGGATGCGCTCTTTATGGTATTATCTGTCCCTTCCAGCGCCTCAACCGCAACAACACTTTTATTTTTAACGGCAATGGTTTGTCCGATATCAAGATCCGCAAACCGTGAAATTATTTTTGCTCCGAATTCTATATCCTCTTTAACTCCCCCGGGGTAGCTTAACCCGTTCATTACGCCTTCCTGGGCAAGGCTTTCTTTCAAATATGCCGTTGAATCAATAAATTTCACTCCGTGTTGCTCAAGATACTTTATAATGTTTGAAAAAATAGTGTGGGGACGCATATCTTTTGTTTCTTCAACGAGTTTTAGCAGTTCGCTATCCCATTTTTTGCGGTTAAAAATACGTAAAGGCGTAATTTGGCCAGCCATAATGCAGTCAGATAGGCCTTCCTTGTTGATTGCGTCACGTAATACCCCAAGGCTTCCTATTGAAAACCAGTAGGTTCTATCAGCGTATTTTTTTATCAGGCCGGAGGTTTCGTTGTTAAAGCAAAAAGCTACAAGCTCTATCTGCGGATTTTGTTTTTTGATAGCTTTGGCAAGGACAATTGGAAGGAGGCGATTTCCGGCAATAATTCCGAGTTTCATATGCTCTTTAATTATTAACGAGAACTATTGTCTACCCAAGCCGCGCTTTGACGAAGAAATGAATGAAAGCAAGTAGTTAAGTTCTTTGGTTAGTGGTAATTCTTTTTTAACCATTTCCTCCGCTTTGTCAAAAGTATGGCCTTCAAAAAAAATAATTTTGAAAGCTTTTTTAAGGGTGCGGACGGCTTCCAGGGAGAAATTTGCGCGTTTAAGCCCTATAAGATTAAGGCCGCAGGTTACTGAAGGGTGCCCGTCGCTCATTGAGAAAGGCGCAACATCCTGGACAACCTTTGAGCAGCCCCCAACTATAGAAAGCATTCCCAGCCTGCAAAATTGATGTATAGCAACCAATCCGCCCACCGTTACTCTGTCTTCTATTGTAACGTGTCCGGCTAAAGTAGCGCAGTTGGCAAGCACGTTGTTATTTCCTATTATGCAATCGTGGGCTACATGAGAATAAGCCATAATGAGATTGTTGCTGCCTATTAGTGTTTTTGAATCTTTCTCCGTGCCGAGATTCATCGTGACAAATTCGCGTATAATATTATTGTCTCCCACGACAAGGAAAGTCTTTTCGCCTTTGTATTTTAAATCCTGAGGCGGGTTTCCCAAAACTGCGTGAGAAAAAATATGGCAGTTTTTTCCAACTTTCGTGTTCCCTACAATCTGAGCAAAAGCATCAATAATGGTGCCTTGCCCGATTTCCACATCCGGGCCGATTACAGCATAAGGCCCGACAATGACTGAAGAATCCAGCCGTGCTTTTTCGCTGACAATAGCTTTTTTATCAATTTTCCCAGACATTTTATTTATTATAACAGAAAAAGGGTTGAGGACAATTAATTTTAAGAAGCTAGGAGCCCCTTAATCAACAAGAGCAAACATTAATTCTGCTTCTGCGGCAAGCTTTTCATCAACAAAGGCTTTTGCGTAGACTATACCTGTTTTGCTGCGCACTTTTCCGGCAACCACTTCAATCACAAGCTGGTCTCCGGGGACAACGGTTCTGCGAAATTTTGCATTGTTTGCAGCCATAAAATAAGCAAGCTTGCCTTTGTTTTCTTCGCCTGAAAGCATAAGCACTCCGCCCACCTGAGCCATTGCTTCAATTATTAAAACTCCGGGCATAACAGGCCTTCCGGGAAAATGGCCCTGGAAAAAGTGCTCATTCATTGTGACGTTCTTAATGCCTACCGCTCGTTTAAACTTTTCCATATCAACTATACGGTCCACCAGTAAAAATGGATAACGGTGCGGCAGAAGTTTCATTATTTCTTCACTGCTTAACTGGTTAGTGGCAGGGACAAAGGAAGTATGCGATCCGACTCCGGCGCCGACTGTTTTCTCTTTGTACCGGCGCAGTTTCTCAAGCAGTTTTATATTCAAAGAATGGCCGCTTTTAACCGCAATAATATGAGCTTTTAACGGGCCCGCGAGATATAAGTCGCCTATCAAATCAAGTATTTTATGTTTTACGAATTCATCGGGGAAGCGCAATTTATTCTTAACTACACCGGTTTTTGAGACCACAAGCGTATTCTCGTAATTAGCGCCTTTACCAAGGCCTATATCAAGCAGCGATTTAACTTCATCTTCCAGGCAGAACGTCCTGGCCTCAAAAACATTTTCCTGAGTGTTTCCATCCAAAAGGATATCCACATACCCGCTGCCTATCGCCGGGTGGTCATATTTAAGAGCATAAGACATGCGCAGCCCGTCATAAGGAAGCGCAACTATGCTGGTTTGTGCCTCTTCAACCCATATTGGTTCTTTTATCGCCAGAAAATTTATCGGCGCGTCCTGCTCTTCAATTCCGACTTCCTTGATTTTCTGGACAAATTCCCTGGCGCTTCCATCCAGCCCGGGTACTTCTTCCCCCCAGATATTTACCTGGATATTGTCAATTTTTAAAATATTCAAAGCAGCCATTAAATGCTCAATCGTATGGATGTAAACGCCGCTTGCGGAGATTGACGTGCGCCTTGGAAATTTTTCAGCAGAACCTATTGAATAGAAGTCGGCTTTTATAAGCTGACTGCCCATATCCTGCCTTATAAAAATTATTCCGGTATTTATCGGCGCAGGAAGTATTTCAATCCTTGATTTTTGTCCGCTGTGAAGCCCGATGCCTTCAAATGATATTTTTCCTTTTATCGTGCGTTGTTTATTCATTTTTTCCTTTGAGCATTTTTTCAAGTTTTTCTATTTTTTGCTCAAGCTCCTTTATGTGTTTATAAAGTTGAGGCAGATTTTGCACGCAGGCATTTACCCTCCTGGCAACGTCATGCTTGCGGGCAGGGTATCCGGAAACCATAGTGTGCGGTGGTATGGATTTTGTAACGCCTGCCTGTGCCGCTGCTATTGCTCCGTCACCTACCGTTATATGCCCTACCAACCCTGCCTGTCCGGCGAGGATTACATTTTTGCCTATTGTTGTGCTTCCCGATATACCGGCCTGAGCAACAATTAAACAGTTCTCTCCGATGATTACATTGTGAGCAATCTGGACAAGATTATCTATCTTTGTGCCTTTTCCTATCAGAGTCTTGTCAAATCTCGCCCTGTCTATAGTGACATTAGCGCCTATTTCAACATCATCTTCGACAACCACCGTTCCTATCTGCGGAATCTTTTCCTGGACACCGCGAACTTTTGCAAAACCAAAACCGTCGCTTCCGATGACGGTGCCGCAATGTATAATTACCCTGCTGCCGATTTCAATTCTTTCTCTTATTGAAACATTGGGATAAATTATGCATTTTTTGCCTATCCTGGTGTCGTAACCTATATAACAACCACCGTAAACAATCGTATCATCGCCGACGACAGCATTATCTTCTATTATAGCGAAAGGCCCTACTGCTACATTTTTTCCGATTTTTGCTTTGGGAGAAATAAAGGCTTGCGCGCTTTGTCCTTTTGGGTGGTATATAGCTTCAGGCACAAACATAGCCACTACTTTTGCGAAAGCAAACGAAGGATTCTCTGTTTTAATCAGAGGCTTTGATGAAGCAACCGAAAGCTTGGAGGTGATAATTGCCGAAGCTTGAGTTTCTTCAAGCAATGATTCGTATTTTGGATTCGCCAGAAAAGTAATATCGCCTTTTTTGGCTTCTTTTATTCCTGAAATACCGGTGATTAGGGTTTCCCTGTCACCTACCAATTCTCCTTCTACCAGCTTCGCTATTTCGCCGAGAGTAACCTTAATCATTGCACACTCACAGGCAGTTTGTACCGCTTTTAACCCATTACCGCACGCTTAATGCGCAGGCAAAGTTTTTTCTGCTCTATTTCTTCGCGGTAGAATTTACAATTTTTAAAATATCCTTTGTGATATCCATGGCGTTATCGCCGTACAAAACAGCGCTTCCATGCACCACTAAATCAAAGTTGTTTTTCTTTGCGTAATCTTTTATAGCCTTGTCTATATCTTCAATTATCTCTTTCATTTTCTCGTCTTTTTCCTTCTTAAGATCAATCAGTGATTGCCTTTTAAGCTGGATAAAATCCTGAGCTACTTTCTGAAAATTTTTTTCTTCCTTTGCTTTTTCTTTATCCTTAAGAACATTGAGCTTGCTTTGCATTTTCTCTATTTCTGACTCTTTGACTTTCAGTTCTTTTTCTTTTGCTTCTGCTTTTTTGTTTAACACTTCGTCATAATCTTTTGTTTTGTTATATTCGTTAAACACTTCCAGAAAATTCAAATAGCCTATTTTTAGATCTTTGGCAAATGAAATCTGGGAAAACGAACACGTAACAGCTAACGCCACAAGAAAAATAATGCACTTTTTCATCGAAATCCTCCTTTTTACAACTAGAAACCCAGTCTACTTCCTCTTTGGCTGTTTTTGCCTGTATCACCTGTGAAACAAATCAGAAACAGTTAAGAGGCGCGTTTGGCAGGCAACTAGAAACCTCTACTTACGTTAAAGTGAAATCTCCCCTCTTTATGCTCTTCGCCAGGCTCTAAATCAAGTGGCCAGCCATAATCAACGCTGACAGGGCCTATGGGAGTTTTCACTCTTATACCCAAACCCACGCTTTTAAATAATTTTTCCTTGAAAAAATCGCTGTTTTTACTCCATACATTTCCGGCGTCAAAAAAGGTGGCAACTTTTAAAAAATCAACCAGCGGATAAGTGTATTCAAGGTTGGCAATAAACATGGATTCTCCGCCCAGAGGATCAAACGTTTGAGGGTCAATAGGCCCTGCTTTTCTTTCCTGATAACCCCTGACGCTGTTTGCGCCGCCTGCGAAAAACCTTTCATAAATAGGAACTTTTTTTGTATCAGAGAAAGGATCAGCCCATCCTACGCGAAGCCTCCCTTCCAAAACAGATTTATTTATGAGCGGATAATAGTAACTGAAACGGCCCAAATATTTCACAAAATCCCTGTCCCCTCCAAACGGCCCACCGGTAACCTGGAAATTGTTTGTAAAATAGACGCCTGTTAACGGAGAGAACACGTTGTCGCGCGTGTCATACGCTAAATCAAACTGGCCGCTGCTTAAGTCTGTAACTCCGGCCTCATCTTTTAGG
>JAQTUC010000079.1 GCA_028710385.1 Candidatus Omnitrophota bacterium | reverse complement strand
CCTCTAAGGGCGTAAACCCCATTGATGTTTCTACGACTATCCCTTTATCTATCGCGGCAACGCTGCAGCCGTTTCCCAAATGGCAGGTAATCGTCTTAATTTTCTTGAGAGGCTTTTTAAGAATCTCAGCGCATTTATGCGCGACAAACTGGTGAGATGTGCCGTGGAATCCGTATTTTCTCACTCCGTATTTTTTATAATATTCAGAAGGTATAGCGTAAAAATATGCGCTTTCCGGAATTGTCTGATGGTATGCCGTATCAAACACCGCAACCTGGGGCACTCCGGGAAGAATTTCCATACAGCCGATAATGCCGGCGAGATTTGCCGGATTATGCAAGGGCGCAAGATTGCTGCAATCTTTGATTTTATCTATTACGCGCTCATCAATTATAGTCGGCGCCTTAAATGTTTCTCCGCCGTGAACGACCCGGTGGCCGATAGCCGAGATTTCATTTACATCCTTAACAACTTTGTCTTTAACCAGGCGGGAAAATAGTTCTTTTACCCCCTGCGAGTGGTTTTGAATAGGCGAGTTTTTCTCTCCGATTTTTTCAATCAGGCCTTTTGCGATTAATTTTTTGCGGGGAAATTCATAAAGCTTGTACTTTATGGAAGAGCTGCCGCAATTTATTACTAATATTTTCACCCCGCCCTTCCTTTTTTAAAATTTATTTTTCCGTCAAACATGCTTCTATCCTATTTTTTCAATTCGCGCCCTATCCGTTGCGCATATCTGGAAGGGCCAGGTTCATCTTCACGGTTATTTCTGCGCGGCTTTTTGCGCCCTGATTACCGTAACAGCCGTGCAGTCAACAATATCATCCACATCACATCCGCGGGAAAGGTCGCTGCAGGGTTGAACGGTGCCAAGAATAAGCGGCCCTACTGCGCGCGCATTTGCCAGCCTCTGGGTTATTTTATAACAGATGTTTCCGGCATCAAGGTTCGGGAAAATTAAAACATTGGCTCTTCCGGCAACTTCGCTGTCGCCAAGTTTTCTTTTGGCAACACCCGGAACAAGCGCGGCGTCTACCTGAAGCTCTCCGTCTATGGCAAAACCGCTGTTTTTTGATTTTGCTATTTCAACTGCTTCTTTTATTTTATCAACCCATCTTCCCTCAGCGCTTCCTTTTGTGGAAAAGCTTAAAAGCGCCGCGCGCGGGGTAAATTCCAGAACCTCCTTGGCGAAACGCGATGTTGATATGGCAATAGTTGCAAGCTGCTCGCTTGTCGGATACGGGATTACGCCGCAATCGGCGTAAAGAAATACTCCCTGCTCTCCGTATGAACAATCGGGCACAGCCATAAGAAAACAACTTGAAATAAGGCCGATGCTTCTGTCAAGCTCAAGGCAGTTAAGGGCCGCTTTTATAACGGATGAAGACGTAAGCTGGGCTCCTGCCACAAAACCGTCGGCGTAACCGCGCCTCACCATCATTGCCGCGTAATAAAGAGGGTTTTCTGTCATTTCCCTTGCCTCTTCAAAAGTTATGCCCTTTACCTGCTTTCTTTCGTAAAAAATATTCGCAAACTCTTCCTGCTTTTCCGGCTCAAGATTGTCATGAGTAAGAAGCATTGGAATCGCTATGCGCTCTTTCTCAATATATTTTATGGCTTCAAGCACGCGCTCGTCATTGCTCTCCGGAAATATTATTTTTTTCGGGTTTTGTTTTGCCCTTGCCCTGATACGCTCAATAATGGAATTCATGTTCTCCTCCCTTTGGAATAAATGAAGATGTAATGTTTAAGTTAAAAAACTTGTTAATTATACCACCCAATTGCTAAAAATCAATCCTGAGAAAGCAAAACAAAAGCCCTGCCCCAAAGAAACAAAAAAATCCCGCTGCGGCACATTTTGCGCATTAATTTTGCTGTGGATTTATTGATGTCACTTACTATGGTAGGGTTTATTCCATATTTGCGAAAAAGCTATTTTTTCTATATCCAGGCGCTCTTTTGGCTGCTTTGGTTCTTCTTTTGCATAACCCAGGCAAAGCAATTCAACGACTCTTACGTCTTTTGGAATATCAAGGATCTTTTTTACTTCTTCTTCGTGAAAAGCCCCGACCCAGCAGGTGCCAAGCCCGCGTTCTATTGCGGCAAGCGTCATGTGGTCTATAGCTATTGCCACATCTATAGGGTAACACAGCTGGCCGCAAGTCATTAAATGGTTGTCGGTTTCGGCGCAGCAGGCAATAACCACCGGCGCTTCTCCTACGAATGCCTGGCCCTTGGCTGCTGTTTTAAGCCCTATCCGCAGTTTTTTATCGGTAACTACGACAAACCTCCACTCCTGCCTGTTTGAAGCAGAAGGAGCAAGCCTCGCCGCTTCAATAATTTCTGAAAGTTTATCTTTTTCAACCGGCTTATCCAGATAGCCGCGTATACTTCTTCTTTTTTTTATCGCATCAAATACATTCATGTTTTAGGCAGATAATCACAGATTTAAAAAAGCATCACATAACACGTATCACGTTTTCAAAACGTGTTACCTGATACGTGTTACGTGACACATACATCTGTGCCTTAAAAATAATATGCTTTTCTTGAGCCGCGCTTACCCACGGTAATCCCCGATGAATCAACGCAATAATTTTTACCGTCTTCTTTTTTATTGTAACCTATGCGGCTGTCGCGGGCTATTGTGTTGAAGCGGTCTGCTATGACTTTTTTAAGATGCGAATTTTTGTTTATGTGGGTAAAATCCATCACTATGGAATCTTCAATAGTGCAGCCCTGGTCCACTTCAACGGCTCTGCCTATAATTGAATTTTTTATTTTTGCTCCGTATATTTTTGATCCTTCGCAGATAAGAGAGTTTTCTGTCTCTGAACCTATAATTCTCGCCGGCGGGCTGTCCAGGTTTGAGGCATAAATAGGCCAGGATTGGTTATCAAGGTCAAGTATGGGCTCTCTTCCCAATAAATCCATATTTGCTTGCCAATAGCTGCTAATTGTTCCGACGTCTTTCCAGTAAAACGGGTTTTCATATTTGTTAAGATAAGGTATTCTGTTTTTTGAAAAATCATACGCGTAAACCTTGGCGTGTTTTTTGGCGAGATGCGGTATGATATCTTTTCCAAAATCACGGCTGGTGTCTCTTTTGGCGTCATCCTCAAGGACATCTATAAGAAAATCAGTGTCAAAAATATAATTTCCCATTGAGGCAAATACTGTTTTCTTTCCGGAGATTACAGGTTTCTCCTCAAAGCTTTTCACCCTGCCGTCTTCTTCAGTGCCGACAATGCCGAACTGGCTGGAATACTTTGACTCCATAGGCATAACAGAAATTGTAAGGTGGGCTTTTTTACGCAAATGATAGTCAATCATTTCGCTTATATTCATCCTGTAAATATGGTCTCCGGCAAATATCGCAACAAACCTTGGTTTATAGTCATAAACCAGGTTTATATTCTGGTATATTGAGTCAGCTGTCCCTTTGTACCATTCCTGCTTTTTGCGCATCTGCGGGGGGACTACCGTTACGAAGTGTTTTGTTGAAACACCGCCCTTGCTCCAGGTGGTTCTTATGTGCTCTATAAGGGACTGCGACTTGTACTGCACAAGGACATATATTGAATAGATACCTGAATTTATAAGATTGCTGAGAGCAAAGTCTATTATCCTGTATTTTCCGCCGAAGGGCACAGACGGCTTGGTGCGCTCAAGAGTTAAAGGATACAGGCGTTCGCCGCGGCCGCCTGCCATAACCATTGAAAGAATTTCTCTGCTTTGTGTTTTTATCATTTCACTATTCCGCCCGCTTCGTATTTCCTTATTATATCAACAACCTCATCCCCTGTGTTTGCGGCAATCAGTTCACGGCGGAAAGAATTTTCCATAAGCAACCTTGAAAGTTCGGCAAGGAGCCTTAGATAAAGGTTAAGCTCGCTGGGGTTTGCGCCCATAAGAAAAATAAGATTAACCTTGTCCCCGTCAAGCGCCTTAAAATCTATGCCTTCTTTTGAACGGCCGAAGCCTATGGCGAAACCATTAACGACTTCTGTGCGCGAATGAGGTATCGCAACCTTATGCCCTATTCCTGTTGAGCCTAAGCTTTCGCGCTCAAGTATGTCGTGTATGAATTTTTCTTTGTCCTTTATCTTACCGTTAACAGTAAGACAGTTGGCAACTTCCCTGATGGCCTGCTCCTTGTTGCCTGCCTTTAAATCCATTATGCAAAATTCTTTTTTAAGGTAATCTGATATCTTCATCGCACGACCTCCCAACTTTGTTGTTTTAACAATAGTTTATCCTTACTGTTATAATTCTCTATACAATCTATCAACCTCTTCCGGATTTTTAACAACTACAACCGGGCAAGGCGACTCCCTGAAAATCCTTTCTCCCTCATCGTAAAATATTTCACGGCACGATGCCAATTCGCGCAGCTCCCCTATAACAAGCAAATCTGCCGGAAGATTGCGCGCCGCGTTCGTCACCTCTTCGTGGACCACTCCTTTTAAAAGAATTCCTTCATATTCAACCTTTTTCACTTCAGCCAGTTTTTTCACTCTTTCCAGCGTATTTGAACCCTGGTCCTTTAAGTCGCGCTCATGCTCACTTGCTTCAACCTCCAGGAATACGCCTGTCTTTAAAAGCTCACGCAGGCTTCTTGCGTCTATCACATAAACCGCAAAAAGTTTTGCATTCAGCTGTTTCGCCAGATAGATTGCGTATTTCGCGGTGCACAATGACGCCGCGCTTCCGGAAAGAGAAACAGCGATATTTTTTATTGAAGACATTTATCTGCCCAGCCTTTCTTTTATAAGTTTAAGCATAGAGAATGCCTCGCGCGATTCCTCTTCCAGCCTGTCGCTTATATATTTAAGAGTTTCCCTGAAATACGGCAAATGAATTTTTTCAAGGGCATTTACCTTTCTTATTGTTTTCTGAACCTCTTTAGCTATGCGAAGTAAAGCGATTTTTTTCTCGGCAAACTGCGAAATCAGCCGGATAACTTCTTTAAACTTGGCTATTACTTCTTCCGTATAAAAACTTACGCCTGTGGGGCTGTAAAAGGGCGCGTTTTCATTAATACTGAGGTCTATCGCCGGGATGCTGACGCCCATTACCCTGCGGCTTGAAATATTTATTGAACTCTTTATATCAATCGCGGCGCTAAGCGTTTCCATTTTTTGCCTTCCCATAACTATCGTTGCCCTGTCAACCAAAACATAAGCTTTTGCTATTGCCTCATCTAAATCGCGCTGCAGCTTATCTACGATATGTATGATGGAAGTAAGCTCTGCTATGAGTAGGCGCCTTTTCTCATCAAGAAGTTCGTGCCCCTCTTCAGTAAGAGCAAGGGTTTTTTTGATGCGTAAAAGATTTGTTTTTGTTGCCGCTATGTTGGCTCTCATATTTCCTTAGCCTTGGGCGTCTCTTCTCTTTTCTTGTAATACTTCCTGATTAATTCCTCGCGTATCCTGACAAGCTCATCAGCAGGAAGAGCAGAAAGAACTTTCCAGCCAAGATCAAGCCCCTGCACAAGCGAACGGTTCTCGTAATAGCCCTGAGTTAAAAACTTTTTCTCAAATTCATCGCCGAATTTAAGATAAAGATTATCCAGGGGGGATAATTCCTCTTCTCCGATAATAGATGCAAGAGCGCGTATATCTTTTACCTTTGCGTAGCAGGCAAAAAGCTGCGAGGCGAGCGCCGGGTGGTCTTCCCTTGTCATGCCTTCTCCTATATTGTCTTTCATAAGGCGCGAAAGCGACGGAAGGCCCGCTACAGGCGGATATATTCCTCTTGCGTACATTTCTCTTTCAAGAACAATCTGGCCTTCTGTAATATATCCGGTTAAATCCGGTATAGGATGCGTGATATCGTCGTTAGGCATAGTAAGAATAGGCAGCTGGGTTATTGAGCCGTTTATGCCTTTAATCATTCCGGCGCGTTCGTACAAACCCGCAAGGTCGCTGTAAAGATAGCCGGGATAACCTTTTCTCGCCGGGATTTCTCCTCGTATGGTTGAAAGTTCGCGAAGCGCTTCGCAGTAGTTTGACATATCGGTCATTACCACAAGAACGTGCATATTTTTCTTAAACGCCAGAAATTCAGCGCAGCTTAATGCGAGCTTTGGCGTAAGCAGCCTTTCAATTGAAGGGCTGTCCGCAAGGCTTAAAAACATAGTAACGCGCTCAAGAACACCGGAGTCTTCAAAGCTTTTTATGAAAAATTTAGCGGTATCGTACTTAACTCCCATCGCAACAAACATAACGCAGAATTTTTCGTTCTGAACGTGCGCCTGGCGGGCGATTTGCGTTGCAATTAAATCGTGGGGGAGCCCGCTTCCGGAAAATATCGGAAGCTTCTGCCCCCTTATAAGTGTGTTCATTACGTCTATTGAAGATATACCTGTTTCAATTATATTTTTAGGATAATCGCGCGCGGTAGGATTTATAGCAAAGCCGTTAACGTCAACATAATCTTCATAAAGCGGCTTTGACATATTATCAAGCGGGTTTCCAAGGCCGTCAAAAACTCTGCCCAAAACATCCTCAGAAACTCCGACCATGAGCGGTTTTTCTTTAAACCTTATTTTGCTTGATTTAAGAGCAAGGCCGCTTGTTCCTCCTAAAACTTCAACTATAGCGTAACCCTTCCCCGCTTCAATGATTATACCAAGCCTGGTTTTCCCCTCATGGTCTATTATGTCAACCAGTTCGTTGTAACCCACATTATGAATGTTGCGGATAACAAAAACCGGGCCCACTATTTCCTCTAACCCAAGATATTCTCTTAAATTATATTCTTTCATTTTAAACACCCAGCTCTATAAAAGATTGATCTATTTTTTCCGGAAGCTTTGCGATCTTATCAAGGTCTGCCTCAGTATAGGTAAGCTTCATACGCATAATTTCTTTATATATGGAAGTTGCCCTTATTTCCGTGACATTCACGCCC
>JAQTUC010000078.1 GCA_028710385.1 Candidatus Omnitrophota bacterium | reverse complement strand
CCTTGCGATAAACCGCATTGCCAGGCTAACCATGAATGCATGGAAATATTGCCGCAGCTGGTAATTGAGGCGGCGGATGAAATTTTACAAAAATGAGCGCTAAAGAAAACCGCAAAAAAATATTGATAATGCGCACGGATAGATTAGGGGATGTAATACTTTCAACCCCTGTAATTGCCAATTTACGTAAATTCTATCCCGATAGCTACATTGCATTTCTCTGCAGACCATACACAAAAGATGCCTTAGAGGGTAACCCCTATATTGATGAAATTATTGTTTATGATAAAAACAAAAAACACAAAGGTTTTTTTTCTTCCCTGAAATTCTGTCTGTCATTGCGTAAAAAAAAGTTTGATGTTGTTTTTATTCTAAATCCCAATAACCGCTCAAATATACTTGCGTTTTTCTCAGGAATTCCAAAGCGTTACGGCCTAAACAGAAAAATGGGCAATTTGTTAACCAACCCAATAGAAGACAAAAAACACCAGGGCCTGAAGCACGAATTGGAATACACTCTTGATATATTAAGAGAGGCAGGTATTGACGTAGCTGAGAAACAAACATATTTCCCAATAAAAAAAGAATCAGAGAAAAGAGTGGATGATTTGCTTATCGCAAACAATGTAAAAAACAATGATTTCATCGTAATGCACCCTTCAGCCTCATGCCCTTCAAAGCGCTGGATGGAGGATAATTTCATAAAACTAGCCAAACTGATAAAAGAAAAAACCGGGCTTAAGGTAATAGTGATAACCTCTAGAGAAGAAAAAAAATTTGCCGACAACCTGGCAAAAGAAGAAGGTGTGATAGACCTAAGAGGGCTTCTGACAATTTCGGATATCGGATCGCTCCTTAAAAAATCCAGGGCATTTATATCAAACGATTCCGGACCGGTGCATATCGCGTCAAGCCTTAATGTGCCTGTTATTTCTATTTTCGGAAGAAATGACCCTGGGTTATCTCCTTTACGCTGGAGGCCTCTTGGAGAAAAATCTTTTTATATCCATAAATCAATATCGTGCAAAAAATGCCTTGCCCATAATTGCACCAATAATTTCTTATGCCTTAAATCAATAACACCGGAAGAAGTGTTTTCGCTCATTAAAAAAATAGTATAGTGCCACCTGAAAAATGCCTGCTATAATGTACTTGTAAGATGAAAAAAGTAAAAAAGATTTTAATTATTTCATCGGATAAACACCTGAGGGACATCCTTCATTTCTGCTTTGACGGATGGGGGTACGAAGTTTTTATACACGAACTTAAGCTGGAAGGCATAAGCGCAATCAAAAAAATATCGCCTGACGCCATAGTAATAGATGTGCATTCCGCAACAAAATCACACCTTGAAATATGCAGGCTCCTTAAAGAAGACTTTATAACCGCGCTTATTCCCATAATTACGCTGATAAATAAAGGGCAGTTAAGGGAGCAGCTGCTTACCCTTAAGCAGGGCGTTGACGATTACCTCATAAAACCGCCTGACCCGCTTGACTTAAGAACACGCATAGAAATAGCCATAAAGCGCTCACAATACAGTTTCTATTCAAGTTCTTTAACCGGGCTTCCGGGAGCGCGTCTGATAGAAGACACAGTCAAAGAAAGGCTTGAAAAAAATACTCCGTTTTCCTTTGCCCACATAGATATTGATAATTTTAAATCCTTCAACGATGTCTACGGCTACATAAAAGGCGACAAAGCGCTGATGCAGACCGCCTACATCCTTTACAGCGTAATTAAAAAATTCGGCAATGCCGATGATTTCATGGGCCACATAGGCGGTGATGATTTTGTTTTCATAACAACTCCGGACAAACATAAAGAAATCTGCCGCTACTTTATTTTTATGTTTGACAACCTTATGCCTTACCATTACTGCAGGAAAGACAGGGAGCAAAATTTTATTATCGCGCGTAACCGCGCCAAGCAAATCCGCAAAATGCCGCTTATGAGCGTAACCATTGCAGTTGTAAACAAAAACAAACCCGAAGAACTTAAAAGCATGGTTGAAATCAACGAGCGCGTTGCGGAAGTAAAAAAATATTTGAAAACCGTGCCCGGAAGCAAATTTATGGCAGACAGAAGGACTTCAACAAACAACAAAGAAGACCTCCTGGTCTACAAAAAGGAGGAATTTTTGAAAAATTCCTACAAGCCCATAGGCCAGATACTTATTGAGCAGAAAAAAATAACCGAGGAGCAGCTTGAAGAAGCGCTCACCCTTCACTGGAAGAGAGGAATAATACTGGGAGAAATACTGACAGACTGCGGTTTTATAACAATTGAGGACATAGAGGCTGCGCTAAAAATACAAAAAGCGATTTTTGAAAAAACACGCACCTAGCCTTAAACTGCCTGCGCTTTTATCTTGACATAAAAAAGTTTATTGTTATACTATCTAAATCTCTTTTTTTATTTTGAAATTGATTGTGAAAAAATTCACAATATAAACATGATAAGCAAATACTTTTACATAAAAAACAACAATTTTATAAAGCTTCTGGACAACCTGTCTGCCGATTACCGGGTATTCATTCCTCAGGAAACCAGAAAAAACTATTTCTGGAAAAAATATAAAGGGAATTTTGAATTTTCCAGATACCGCACAGTAAACCCTTTAAGGCAATTCTTCACGTCCTCGGTTGAACACATTAATAATTACTTTAATCCGAAAACGCCAAAAGAAACAAAACCTTTCTGTATAGTGGGGGCAAAAGCCTGCGATCTTGGAAATTCCCTAAAAATGCACGATTATGTCTTCCTTGAGGGCGACATCGACCTTTTTTATAAGGAAATGCGCGATAAGAATTTAATAATTTCAAGCGATTGCACTTCTTTTAAGGAAACCTGTTTTTGCCTTGCTTTGGGGAATATGCCATATCCAGAAGCTTTGTTTGATTTAAATATTTCCCAGGTTATTGACGGATATCTGGTTGAAGTCGGCTCAAAGAAAGGAGAGGAAATAATAACTTCAAATAAAAGCCTCTTTGAGGATGCCAACAATAAGATACAGGCTGAACGCGAAGCTAACCGGAAACGCACAGTAGAAGAGTTTAAATCACAAATAAACTCCCTGGATTTTCCTGATGAATCCCGGCTTAACAGCCTGATTAAAAACGGCTATGGTGATAAACTCTGGGCTGAGGAAGCTTTAAGATGCGTTGAATGCGGAGCCTGTATCATGAATTGCCCTACCTGCCATTGCTTTCTTTTGTTTGATACAAAGGATAAAAACGGCTACTTTAAAGGGAGAATCTGGGACGGCTGCCAGTATAAAAATTTTACACGCGTTGCAGGCGGAGCAAGCGCGCTGAGGCTACGCGAATACAGGCTGCGTAACCGTTACATCAAAAAATTTGAGTTCTTTCCTGAAAGAATAAAAGTCTATGCCTGCACCGGCTGCGGAAGGTGCGCTGAAAGCTGCCCCGGAAAAATTGATATAAGAAAAATTTTTAAAACGCTTAACGAAAACAGCAAAACCGTTAAAAAATGAATATATACACTCCGAACAAAGTAACTATCACCAATATCATTGAAGAAACGCCTGCGATAAAAACTTTTGTGTTTAAACCAGGCAGTGCGTTTTCTTTTGAAACCGGACAATTTGTAGAGCTTACTTATCCGGGCATCGGGGAAGCGCCTTTTACGCCCTCTTCAGACCCCAACAAAAAAGACTCATTTGAAGTAACTATAATGAAGGTCGGCAAAGTAACCGAGCTCTTTCACAAAGCAAAAGTAGGGGACGAGCTTGGCGTACGTGGGCCGTTTGGAAACGGTTATCCGCTGGATAGCTTTAAAGATAAAGAGCTTTTGATAGTCGGGGGAGGGGTTGGGCTTGCGCCTCTTCGCTCGCTTATTTATGCCTTATACAACCGCATAAATGATTTTAAAAAAATAGTTATATGCCTTGGCGCGCGCAGCCCGCAGGATATCGTTTACAAATACCTTCTTGAAGAATTCAAAAAACCAAAAAACGTAGAATTCAGATTAACAGTTGACCGCGCTGACAGTTCCTGGAAAGGAAACGTAGGTATAGTAACAACCCTTCTGAATAAACTGCCCATTGATACAAAACAAGCAAAAGGCATTGTCTGCGGGCCGCCGATAATGATGAAATTTGCAAGCCTTAAGCTTTTAGAGCTTGGGTTTTCACCAAAAAATATACATTTATCCATGGAGAAAAATATGAGCTGCGGCCTTGGCAAATGCGGGCATTGCAGGCTTGGCAAATACTACATCTGCAAGGACGGACCAGTTTTTATTTTTGACGACATAAAAGATATGTGGGATATCTGGGATTAAAATGAAAAGGCTATTTTTGGATTTAGAAAAGTGCGATAAATGCGAAGAATGCGTGGTTAAATGCGGCTACATTTACCACCCGCAAAATATCGGAATAACTTCGCTTCGGGAATTTGCAACTTTTGCAGTAGTTTGCCACAGATGCGAGGAAGCTCCCTGCATTAATTCGTGCTACCATAACGCTCTGGCAAAAGATGAAAATAAAATGATAAAACGGGCAAAGTTTTTATGCACTTCCTGCAAAACCTGCTCGCATGCCTGTCCGTTCGGCGTGATATTTTCCGATTTTCTGGATTTTCTGGATTCAAAATGCGATTTTTGCATAGGTAAAAACAAACAGTTGTGCCTTGAGACCTGTCCGCACAACGCGCTTGAAATCCGCGATATTGAAAAAGACGACATAACGCAAAGCACTTATGTTGTTTCGGAATTCCTTGCGGTAAAGCATTCCAAAAAATGGTTTCTTGACGATAAAATACTGTATAAGAAAAAATGATAAAGATATTTGCGCAATATTTAATCTTTCCCGGAATTGTATTTTCCTTTCTTATAGGAGCCATGGGCTTCTGGCTGGAGAGGAAACTCACCGCGCGTTTCCAGTACAGAATAGGCCCACCCTGGTATCAGAATTTTATTGATGTCACAAAACTGTTCCTTAAGGAAACAATACTTCCTAAAGATGCCTCGCGGATGATGTTTATGCTTTCTCCGATAGTAAGCTTATCGGCAACAGCGCTTGTCTGCATAATATTAGCAAATAATTATTTTCTAAACAGAAGTTTCCTCGGCGATATAATTGTTGTTTTGTACCTTCTGCTTATACCGTCGCTTTTTACGATACTCGGGGCGCTTTCCTCAAAAAATCCGCTTGCCCTTGTCGGGGCAGCCAGAGAAATAAAACTCATGCTTGCTTATGAGTTCGTTTTTATCACCTGTTTGATAATTGCAATAGTTAAATCAGGAAATTCAGTAATGCTCTCGGATATAACTGGTTTACAAATTTTAAATAAGCCGAATATAATAAGTTTTTCCGGAGCAATTGCGGTTTTATTATCAATTTTTTATGTCCAGGCAAAATTATGCATAGTTCCGTTTGACGCCGCTGAAGCAGAACAGGAAATTATGGCAGGCACTGTAATTGAATATTCAGGGCCGCTTTTAGGCTTTTATAAAATATCAAAATTAATGCTTTATTTTTCTTTGCCATTATTTATAATTTCCTTATTCATTAAAATTCGCACCCAGACAACATTTGAGCGTTATCTCGTATTTTTCCTTATTTATATACTTATAATTTTTGTTATGTCCGTCATTAAAAACATAAATCCGAGGATGCGCATAAAAGACGCTGTGCAGTTTTTCTGGTTTTTGCTTTTTCCCCTCGGAATTTTAGGCATAATTCTTGCGCAATTGGGATTATAATGAAACTTAAAGAAAAAATACTTACAAAATCCCTTTGGGTGTATCATTTAAGCGCGGGAAGCTGCAATAACTGCGACATAGAAATACTTGATTGTTTTACGCCGAGATTTGACATTGAGCGTTTTGGAATACAGCTGGTGGGGAGTATCCGCCACGCTGATGTTTTGCTTATAACGGGTGCCATGAATAAAAAATCCGCAAAAATCCTTAAGGCGCTTTACGAGCAGGCTCCCAGGCCTTTATTTGTCGCGGCTGTGGGCATTTGCCCATGCTCTCAGAATTTATTTAAGGGGAATTACCCGATGCTAAGCGCTCTTGATGAAATAGTTCCTGTTGATGTATACATTCCCGGCTGCCCTCCGCGGCCTGAAGCGATAATTGCAGGTATTGCCAAATTAATTAACAAGGTCACAGAAAAAAACAAAAAATAAAATGATAAAAGAAGAAGTCAAAAACAAGCTCTCCGCAAAAATAAAAAATTGGGAAGAAAAAAGCGCCAAAAGAGTGTATTTTGAAATTGACAAAAAAGATATAAAAGAAATAGCCGCAAACCTATACAAAGATTTCGGAATGAGGCTTTCAACAATAACCGGCATAGATAATGAAAAAAATTTTGAGTTAATTTATCACTTCGGGCTAGACAAGACCGGAGAACTTTTTAATGCACGCATATTTATAGATGACAAATCACACCCGGAAATAGATTCGCTTATTGATTTGTTTAAAGCGTCCGATTGGGTAGAAAGAGAAATCCATGAGTTGTTGGGCATAAAGTTTAATGGCCATCCTAATTTAAAACATCTTTTGCTTGACGATGACTGGCCAAAGAACAGTTACCCCTTAAGAAAGGATTATAAAAATGAGTGAGAAAAGAGTAATACCGATAGGCCCGTATCATCCGCTTCAGGAAGAGCCTGAATTTTTCCGCCTTATAGTTGAAGGGGAGCGCGTAACAGAGCTTGAAATTGAAATAGGCTACAATCACAGGGGAATTGAAAAAATTGCGGAAGCAAAACACTGGGACCAGGTTACTTTTGCGGTTGAAAGAATCTGCGGCATATGCTCAAGCTCTCACCCTTTTGCGTATTGTCTTGCGGTTGAGGATCTTTTAGGGATAAAAATACCCGAGCGCGCGCACTATATAAGAATGATAATAGACGAGCTCCAACGTATTCATTCGCATATGCTCTGGCTTGGCCTTGCCGGACATTTTATAGGTTACAACACCGTATGGATG